>JAZDLJ010000441.1:0-3407 GCA_043802115.1 bacterium
TTTGAATTTTCTAAGCTTGCTTCCCTAAATTGCCTAACTCGCTTCGCTCAAACAGAGGCAATTTTACGGGAATCTGTGCTAAGAAAATTTACAAAAAGCCTACTAAATAACTCACTCCAGCAAAATTTTTGTCTTCTCGTGTCCTAGAGAATAGAGTATTTATTTTGGAAAGAGGTCTATTAAACAGACAGAAAAATAAAAGACAATTTTTCTGACTGTTCAATGAAGATGCTCCCACCTTAAAATCACCCCACCATCAATATCCACTGCTGTCCGTTTTTCCACTACATCTTTTAGCTTATTAACTGGTATCCCATTGGCAGGACAGGGTCTTAAGAAGTTAAGCAGATCTTCTTCCAATAATGTCCCTTTTTTAATTGGTTTTTTAGCTACAATACTCCTCCTTGCCTGAGTAATTATGGATTTTTCAGAAGTTGCGAGTTGTTTTTTAAAGACACCTTGAGCTAATTCAATTATCCTTATGTTTTTTACTAGTTGGGCCATATCATCGGGATCTGCGGATACGTTATGATCATATCCAGTTCTATTTTTATCAAGGGTAAAGTGTTTTTCAATCAGTACAGCCCCTTGACCTAAAGCTGCCAAGGGTATGGCCAGCTCTTGAGAATGATCTGAATAGCCTACAGAATAAGGATAATTTCTCTTCAAGACATTTATAGCCCTTAGATTTATATCTTCTATCCTGGCTGGATAACTGGAGAGACAATGCAATAAGATAATCTGATTATTCCCTTTTGATTCTATAAGCCTAACCGCCTCATTTATCTCTTCTAACTGGGACATTCCCGTTGATAAGATGATTGGTTTTTCTTTTTTAGCAATATGTTCTAATAGAGGAAGATAGGTTATATCTCCAGAGGCGATCTTAAAGGCCGGAACACCAAGATTATCCAAAAAATCAACTGCTTCAGGATCGAAAGGGGTAGAAAGAAAATCAACCCCCAAATCAGTTGCCAGTTTAAATAAGTTTAAGTAGGTCTCTTGTGATAGTTCCAGTTTTTTAAAGAAAATAAAGTTTTCACTATGTCTACTTATCAAGTTTTCAGCAGTAAAGGTTTGAAATTTTACTGCATCAACCTTACAGTCTACTGCCCTTTTTATTAATTCCTCTGCTACTTTGGGATCACCTTCATGATTAATGCCAATCTCTGCTATTATGTAGGTAGGGTGATTACTGCCGATAATTTTTTGACCTATCTTGATTTCCATACCATGTACTCCTTTTATAATTCACAATTTCCCCTCTTCAAACATTATTTCAAGGGGTGATTGTTTGATTAATAAAGGTAAAGTAACTCTAGCCCCATTTAATCTGGCTGATTCGTAGACAGCCATCACTAACTCCAGGGCTGCTCGCCCGTCAAGACCAGTAGAGCAGGATTGACCATTACCTTCTATTGCCTTTATTAATTCCCTTATACATTCAATATAGGAATTGACAGGTTTTTTTTTAAAAGGAGATGGCTTTGGAACTAAATCACTAAATCCACTATAGCGTCTACTTTTTTCTGCTATCCATAAGCCTGAAATACCATTACCAACCAGGATGCGGCCATTAGAGCCCTGAATATCTAACTCAAAACTGAAATAATTCCTGAGCCCTCCGCTTTCAAATAAACCATTTACTCCATTTTTGAAATAAAGTTGGCCACTGGCTATGTCTTCTACCCCTATATCCTTGTTCCGTCTTTCTACATGTCCGGAGACCCATTCTACATCCCCTGCTAAGAATCTCATCATGTCAAAAAGATGAGTGCCATCGTGTAATAAAGGACCTCCGCCTGCCCTTTTCAGGATAGACCTCCAGTCTCCGGTAATAGGTTTGCCACACAAGACATTACCTACAATAGTCCTTATTGTACCAATTCTACCACTATTTATCAAACCTTTTGCTTTAATATAAGGGGCTTCCCAGCGTCGTTCGTGGTTAATGACAAGGTGAGTTTTATGTGTATTACAGGCAGCCAACATCTCATCAGCTTGTTTGAGATTTAAGGCAATCGGTTTTTCGCAAAAGATACCCTTTATTCCCCTACAGGCAGCATCAATAACCATCTGACTATGGGTTTCTGTCCATGAGGCAATGCTGATTATATCTATATCTTCCTTAACCAGCATATCTTTATAATCTTCATAAAGTCTTTGAACATTCCATCTTTTCCCAAAGGCAATCAGTCTTTCTTTATTTATATCACAGGCTGCAACAAGGTGGGTTTTTTTAAGGGCAGAGTATCCGCCAGCATGGGTACATGGGTGGGGTCTTAATGGGTCGTCTTCAAGGAGACATCCGATCCTTCCGCATCCAATAATGGCTGTTTTATATTGAGGCATAACATCTAAACCCCTTATTCCCCACAATATAAATAACATAACTCCTGATCTTAAAATAGGGGAATTGCCTTAAGATATCCTGTTCGTATTTTTTCACCTGTTCAACCTCTGCTTCCCTGGGTTTTTTTAACCTCAATATCTTTAGTCGTGTGCCTTCCCCATTACTAAAATATTTAAATTCGATCAGGAATTTCTGATGCCGATATTTGGTATGAAACTTACCCAACATCTCCCAGTCACTTCGTCCGCTTGGATAATTGGTTTCTATACTAAAGGTAAAGGCATGCGAGAGGTATCTTGTGCAGAGCTCATAAAAGGTGATCCTGTAAAAATTTTCATTTACCTTATCAAATATCTGGGCTGGGAATTGGCTTACATAGACATCCCAATAACCCTGAAATAACCTCTCTATATTTAGGTCATCTACAAATTTTTCAAATATCCCTGCATATCCCTTTGAAACTTCAATGTTTTCAACGATATTAAAATATTCGGTAAATATCTGTTTCATAGTCAGATTAGGAAGTTGCATCTTGAACTCATTCTTAAAGGTCAACATGCCAAGATAAAAGAGACTCAGGGGATAAAAATTCTTCTCAAAGAATTTATTCATATTAAACTTGGAGGTGATCATCTTATTATCGTACGGCAGCTCTTTCTCTAACAATAATGTCTCTAACATCTCCCTGGCATTCTCTTCCTTCTGAGTTAGTCTCCTGATCCAACTTATATCTGTCCGAAGATTATCATCAATTATCTCCCGTGGGATCTTTCCATTACCTAATGCAAAATTTTTTAAAAAATAGGTAAGGATGGTTGAATTATATAACCTTTCAAGACTATCTGGTAAAAATTTGTAGCCATTATAATTTTCAATCATAATCTGCTTTACCTCAGCCATGTTTGCCTTATCAAGGTTATAAGAATCGTACACCTCTTCTAAGTACCCATCTACCTCATCCTGGGTAAAACCTAACATGCCTAATGTCCTTTCTTCCAGGGTAATTATCTCAGCAATATTAAAACTGCTTGTCAGGTCATCAATAGTTATGGGC
>JAZDLJ010000443.1:0-11525 GCA_043802115.1 bacterium
GATCCTGGCATATTTTTTGCAATTTATTATTAATAGAAAGTGAACTTGCAAATATTCTTTTGTCTTTTTAGTAAATTAGGAATAAAGATTTAATAAATTAACCCAAAATAAAAAAAAGAAAAAAATTATTTTAAAAGTGTAGACTACTTTTTGGTCTAAATGAGGGTGTCTTGCTCTCTTATGGGCTGTTAAGTGAGCGACCATAAAAACCTTTAATATTTTGCTTGGCTCCAGAGGTTACTTATGCCAGAGGTCACTTATGATAGATGAGAAGTTGAGAATGAAGATAAGAGAAAGGGGGAAAGATCATGAAAAAAATTAAAAAAGAGGGGATATCAAAAGAGATGATAAAGAATAGACGAGAGCAGGGGTTTACCCTGATTGAGTTAATGATAGGCTTAGCCTTAGCATTGATTGCGGGTTATGCTGTTTATTCTGCCTTTATTTTCCAATACAGGTCGTATGTTACCCAGGAGCAGGTGGTTGAGATGAATCAGAATCTGAGGGGTGCGATGTTTGAGATTGCGCATGATGTGAGGATGGGGGGGTATATGGAAAATAGTGGGGGGCAATATTCGATAGATGATTCTGGAGATGTTTCAACTGTTTCAACTGTTTCAATTGGAAATAATTCTGGTGTTAAAGGCTCCGATTCCTTGACAATATACTATTTAGATGAAAGCACGGATATTGTTCAAAAAGTTACCTATGAAATTCGAGCAAATAACGAATTAAGGGTAGTAACTGATTCTGATGACGATACTGATAGTTCTGATTTTGTTTCTAATAATAGTTCTGAGGAACTTTTAGCTGAAGATATTGAGAATATGCAATGTGTTTATTTCTTTGAAGATGGAACTAGTGGTGCATTGGGGGCTTATGGATTTAATGAAATTCGAGCAATCCGTATAACCCTGGTCGCCCGAACACATAGACCCGATCCAACATGGACAGATTCAAATACATACACCTGGGAGGATCTGTCATACACTCCTAGTGGTGAGGATGCTAAATACAGAAGAAGGGTATTTACAAGGGAAATCAAGATTCGAAATTTTGGACTACAGCCATAAGATGGATACCACAGACGCAGCAGTTGTAAAGAAAAAAATCAAACAGTAATCATTATTCTCTGTGATCTCTGCGGCTCTGTGTGAAAATAATCTTTTTCTAAAGTGTAAACTGGTGAATGAAGGATGCCAAATAATCTTTAAAAAAGGAGGGTTGTTATGATTACAATAAAGGCAAACGTCAAACCAGAACCATGCCAGCAAGGATTCACCCTCATAGAGGTCATGATATCCCTGGGAATATTTGCCATCGGGATATTAGGCCTTGCAGTGATGCAGACAAGGGCTATTACTGCAAATGGTTCGACTATGAGGAGGGTTAATGCTGCTCAATTGGCATCGGATGAGATTGAAGCAATTATGTTGGCTGACTATGATAGTGTTAATGATATACCAAGTGATAATCCATCAGATCGATATTATAAAGATAACTTTCCTAAGGGGAAGCAAGTACAAGCTGAAACAGGAAATGTAGCTGAAGATTATTTTGTAACGCAAGATGTTGTTGATGATAATACAAAAAAGATAATCACCCTTACAGTAAGTTGGGATGAAGGGAGAACCCCTCATAGCTTTATTATTAATTATGAAAAAAGTAAAAATTCATAAAAAAAACTTTTGTCTAAATAACTTTTAACCGATATAATAGGAGGTCAAAGGATATGGCATTAAAAACTCCACTAATCTTTAAAGATGAACAAGGAGGAATTTTAGCGATCACTTTAGTGATCATGGTATTACTTACTATTCTTGGTTTTGCTGCCCTAAATACCTCAAGCCTTGATATCCAGATTGCCGGGAATGAGGTTAATAGGACAAGGGAATTTTATCAGGCTGAGGCAGGGGTGTCGGCAGTGCTTGCACTTCCAACTAATACACTTCATGGAATTTTGATGGGTTGGGGAGGTGCTAGGGTAGAGCAAGAGTATGTCATATTAGAAGAGGATAAAAGGTATATTGTCAGATTTAATCGTTGGATAGATTCTCCTTCATTATCTTCTTCATCTCCATATAAATTTGAGGTAAAATCAGTATCTGGAGGGGTTACTATTATAGCTGGAATCGAGTATACTCTTTAATTCAAGTGTAATATACCACTCCAGGTTAGGTTTTTCTGAGGTAATGCAGGTTAGTTTTGTAACTGGCTGTTTAGGCATAAAGTAGCAAAGGCACAGAGGCACAAAGGGAAAAATGAAAAATACTTAAAAACTTTGTGCCGAGTGCCTTTGTGCCTTAATATACTGCTTTTAACTAACACAATCATTTGGAAAAACTTAAGTTGGAGTAGTATCTTTGGTATTCTTTATTTGCGGTTACGAATATTTTATATTTTACAAAAAAAGGGGGAAGATCATGAAAGAGAGAGTTGTCTTAAAAAAGATTTTTTGTCTGGTTGGAACAATTTGTTTGACAGGAGGTCTTTTGGTAACAGGACTGCGAAAGGAGGCATTGTCTCAGACAGGTGATAGCCCTAATCATAAACCTTTTTTTGTGGGAGAAAAGGGGCAGCCAAATGTCATGTTTATCGTTGACAATTCTAGTTCAATGAGGGAAGTCCCATATAGAAAGTCTGATGGGGCTTCTTTTTCCCATGATATTTATAGTAGCGCTTATAGTGACGCTAAAGGGCCGAAATGGCAAAAAGGTGTAGTGCTAGAAGGCGAGTTTATTAAAACGGATAATAATAATAAGGTAGTGTGCGAGTCAAAATATCCCTCTTCTTTATCTGAAATCTCCATCCCTCCTAAGATTATCCCTTCCCTGCCAGGCAAGGGGTGTCTGAGCAGTACTGTTACTAAAATCGAGTTTAAAGGTGGCAAGGTCACTATCGGGAACGATAGCTATGAGGTTAGCAGGATTTATGACGACTCGCTTACTTTTTCATGGGCTGATTTTCCGTTCCTCTCAGAGGATGCTGGATTCAGGGCGAAATATCGCTTTTGTCTGATTGAGGTTCAGGATACTATTAACGGTAGTAAACTAGATAAAAAGACTATACTTGGAAGAGGACAGGGACAGGGACAGGGACAAGGACAAGGACAAGGACAGGGATATTATTGGGAGGTTTTTCCAAGATTTACTGAAGACGAAATTGATAGTAATAAATATAAATATAGGCTGCTTCCAGGGGTTCCAGGTGAGGTTACCTTTGCCTCAGACCATCGTGATCGTATATATGATGCCAATGTTGACTGGGCTACAATCTATACGATATATAAACACGACAACATGTATCATCCTGAAAACATTGTTTTGACATTAGAGATTACTGCCGGGCCTAATAAAGGCGGTGGGACTAATAACGACGGAAGTTGGACGATTGATCTTAGCTCTCCCCCTTCTCCTGCTGATCCTTCTTCTCCTCCCTCAGCCCTTCCTTCTTCTTATTGGGAGATGATAGATACCGATACCGCTTATTGGAAGCTATCATCGGAGTTAGATGTTCCCCTCGATCTTAACACCCGATATGTGATAAAGGGGGAACTTAACAATGAACGGGAGGCGGCAGGGGGGAACCACCCTGACAGTAAATTTTATCAAGCCAAGGACGCCTTGCAGAAATTTCTTAAGGCATCCCTGGCTCAGGGATACAAGATGAACATGGGCTTTGCCACGTTCCTGACCTCAGAGCTGCCTGTGGCCAAAGTTCGTTATGATAAGTATCTTCCTCCGGTTGGCCGTGACACCACAAGGACTTGTGGTGGTAGATATTTTATGAGGTCAAGTGAGTCAGGAGATCCATCTGTAACGCAGATTTATTATTGTTGTTATAATGGAAAAGATTATCAATTTGATGGCAAGGATGGTACGTCTAAAAAAGTCAGCGGGGTATCCGAGTCCTTTATAGACAAATATGATCAAGGGTCTGAGTCTTGTGCTGAACAGCTTAATGCGGAGGTGAAATTTACAGTAGCGTCGATAGAGGAAGGAGGAATCCCAGACTCATGTCCAGATAATAATTGGAAGAAGATTACAGCGACGGCATCTAATTATACGATAGTTAGGTATGAAACGGTTAGTAGTATAGGATGTGCTAATTCGTGTGATGATTGTCTATGTAAAATTTGCGGATCTCTACCTACTGAAACTGAATTAGTTGAAGATGGATATAACTGGACGCTAATAGATAGTAGATATTCCAGTTGTGCTGATACTCCCTGTTCTGGATGCAGCAACAAGGAAAGCTCTCCAGACCCTTCAGCAGGAGAACACAGCATTCGTGGCAACCCAACAAAAGAAAATGATACAGACGATTTTTATATAAATAGGGTAAACTTTAATATAACCCCCCCAAAAGGGTTTTGTTATGACAGTTATGACAATGGTTATGGAGAGGAGCGTTTTAACTATACACCCTGTGGTAATCCTAATACAACGTCCTATGATTTTACGTCACAACTAACCTTTTCTGTAATCGATCCTGTAACCAAGGAGGTAACCCATACTGAACCTGTAGTAGTAACAGGCGTCAGTGATTACTATAATTATAGTTATTACAAACAGTCCTCTGCTGAACGGTCCTCTGCTGACCTATATGATCCAAAATATTATTCCCCTAATTACAGGACTGAGTATGAATACCCAGGGGGATATAAACGTACCTCAGCTTCATGGTTACATCACAGGCATGATTTTGTAAATCATCCTCATGGTTGGAGTTATCAGAAAACTCGGGGTTTTAAAGAGGCCACTCTTATTGGCGAGGAGGATCTTAGCTATTTTAATATTACTAATGGAAGCAATTACTTGATGTATTATCCTCAGGATTCGACAGATAATTGTTCACATAATCCAAAAAGTTCTGCCTGGGGAGCGCCGCGATTATGCCCACAATCGGAATGTATAGCATTCGACTCAGATGGTAACTGTAAAGAGTGTTGCACTTGTACTCGGGGAGAGACGATTGAGACGTGTAGATTAGATACGATCCCCACGACTATCAACGGTTCATCAATCGATACTGCCCTTACCTTTCCTGCCAAGGTTGGGGATGATCTGTCAAACATGTATGGAGATGATCATATTGTCTTTGTAAACCTCCCTAAATATGATGAAAATGATCCACATAAAGGAGATGATGTGGAGGGTTATAACATAAAGAAGATCCTCAATTATACTACCCTGGCAAGGAGCAAACGAATAAATGATAATAAGGCAAGCAAGTACCCGTATGTCACAACCATGATGCCGGACACCTCTTCCTTGCCTTGTTTTGTAAAGGAAGACAATGCTTTAGCCTTTCTATCTGGCGGTAAAGGTAACTCTATTCCTAATACCCCCATTGCAGCCAGCCTCAGAAATGCCAAAGAATACTACGAGAGTTACTTTACTCAGGATTTATTAACCCAGAAAACAGACAAGATGACTGACAAGCGTTGTCGGGATAATTTTATTGTTCTTTTGACTGATGGTATGGAATCATGTGAGACTCCAGAAGATGCTCAACTTGCTGCTGAATCGCTCTTAAAGACTCCAGTCAAAGATGATTCTGGGAGCGATCTAGGAAACGCCACGGTGAGGACATTTGTTATCGGTCTTGGATTGGATGCGATGGCAAAGGAGAAGACCGAAGCCCTGGCACTGGAAGGGGGAGATGACCAACATGCCTATTTTGCTGATAGTTCGGATGATATACTCAAGGCGTTAATTGATATCCAAGGTAATATAGGTAATGCTGCTTTTTCACATACTAGCCCGATGGTAAGCATAATAGACTCAAAGCTCTACTATGCCTATTTTGATTATGCCTATCTTGTTGATCATCCGGTCTGGCGTGGACACCTTAAGGCTATTGACATTAAACCTGATGGAAACTTAGGAGGACCACTTGTGTCCTGGCCAGGTCCTGAAAATGTACCTATCCACCCTGCAGACGCAGGTTATTGGATTAAGGAGAATAAGGGTAGTCGTTCAATTTATACCTTCGTGGAGGATGGGCGCTGTAATGATGTAACCGCATGCGAGAATTGCAGCGGATCAGGATGTTGCCAGGTTGGAAAACTATTAGAAGATCTGAAGTTTGATGAAACCAATGTCACTAGCTTAGAATGCTTGCTTAAAAGTGATGCATCAGCAATAGGGATAAGTGCAAAAGATATTATTAACTATACTATCAACCCAGGATATAGCTCACCAACTTACAGAGGATACAGGGATGAGGAGTGGCCTCTTGGAGATATCTACCACTCAACACCAATAATAGTCCGTGCTCCTGTAATGAATGTAGATTGTACTGAGTATGAGGCATTTAAGGAAGATCATAAGGAGAGAGATCCGATGATTTACGTTGGGGCAAATGATGGGATGATCCATGCTATTGCAGAGGCGAATGGAATAGAGCAATGGGCATATATCCCTCAGTCTATCTTGAATGATCTATATAGGTTTAAGATTGGACATAAATTTACCTGTGATCTGACCTTAGTCTCAGGGGATGTCTATTTTGACACAAAGAATGAGAGCACAAATTTTGAGGCAGGGTGGAAGACCATCCTGGTAGGCGGTCTTAGACAGGGAGGCGAGCACTATTTTGCCTTAGATGTCACAGAACCTGATAAGCCACGATATCTTTGGGAAATGACTGATACTGGTATGGGAGAGACCTGGTCTATCCCGATCATTGGAAGGATTAACAGAGGAGGAATCCCAATAGATGTTGTTATAGTTGGCAATGGTTATAAGGAGACTGAAAATGGGAGCCTTTTTATTATTGAGGCTACAACTGGGGACATACTTTTACAAATAACAGAAGGAGAAACAGGGATGATAGGTGAAAAAGTGCCACTAGGCCAAGTATCTTCAGACCTCCTTGCTATACAAGACTCTATGGGTTATATTGATGCTCTCTATTTTGGTGACATAAAAGGCACCCTTTGGAAATTAAACAATTTAAATATAACAACAATGACAGCACTAGAGGTAACACCACCAACCCTTAAAATTTTATATCAACCTGAAAATTTACGTCCAATCTACCATAAGCCTGTGGCGTATAATCTATCCTGTAGAGATTTTATTCTCTTTGGAACAGGTGATGAGCATAAACCTAACGATACGGAACAGGATTATTTTTATGAAATTGAAGATCGTGATTATGATGGGACAAACGATTGCAGTGATGATAGCTGTAAAAACTACGGGCGTTTTAGATTAGTCTGGAGAACAAGGAGTGAGGACGAACGAGGACTGTCAAACATAACTGACCCTGTAAGCGATTTTTGGCTTGAAAAAGGGGAACAGATCCTCTCATCTCCTATTGTTAGTAAAAGTATTGTCTACTTTACCACCTACAAGTCTAATCCTGATGATTGCGGTCCAGGCCTCTCATACCTATGGGGACTGACTGTAACAACTGTCTGTGAAGGGGAAGATGATGGAGGCAAGGAAGGTTTGAAATATTATAAATACGATGATGATGAGGAGACTTTAATAACAAAGCATAAGGAAAAAGTGGGTGAAGGCTTTTCTTCAGTCGCTGTTACCCCTTCAGCCATCTATGTTCAGACTGGTTCTAAGCTTCAAGCCTATAAACTCCCTTCAAATTCAACAACAAAATTACTTTACTGGAAGGAACAACTATTACAGCCAGCAGATCCAGATCCAGAGGAAATATCACAATGACAGGACCCAGGGGAAGTGCCAGGGGAAATCTACAGTGAGTAAGGCCAGAATGACCTCAGTCGCAGCGTAGCAATCCAAATTTTAAAAAAGTGTAAAAAGATAATGGGGATAAACTTTAAGAATTAGCTAAAGGCATCTCTGGATATACAGATTCGTATCATCATTTTTATTGGATAGATTGGATAGACTTACAAGTAATCGGACAGGAAGACCCTGAGAGTTTTATAAATCTGTTTTGTTCAAACTACAAAAAGTACGCAACGATTAATAAGATAAACAGGCATTCTTCATTCACCAGTTTACACTTTTAAAAAAGATTATTTTTACACAGAGACGCAGAGATCACAGAGTAATGCTACTGTTTGATTTTCTTCTTTTATTCTTACTCTGTGGCTTTGTGTCTCTGTGTGAGATTATAAAAAAAGTGTAACCCCAAATAAAAAATAAGGGAATAATAAATTAGCCACAGAACACAGAGCTCACAGGGATTTTCAAATACCTATTATATTACTTTGTTTTTCCTCTGTGTTCTTGGTGCCTATAAATTCAAATAAGGCAATAACCTCTTCACGATCCTTACCCCGTTCATACATTAACCTTACTAACTGACGTTTAAATTTAAAACGTAATTCTTTATCAGGGTTCTCCTCTATACCTGTTGTAATAAATGGCATCTTCTTGATTTCTTCATTATTCAGTTTCCTTTAGAAACCTCTCAATCTCACTTACCTCTTTTGCAATCTCAATCGCCTCTATGATAACCCGTAGTTTTTCTACCTCTTTGATCTTTTTCACCTCGAATATCAATTTAAGCCCTTTAAAGCCAAACTTCAACTTTAGCCCCAAATCAATTGCTTCATAAAGTCCTAAAACCAACCCTTTTTCCATCCCTTTCTCAATCCCAATACTCTCTGCTGTAGTTATAAAAGGCATTTTTTTACCCTCCTCGTATTTTTTTATTTCATCATTAAATGTTATCTTTGATTCCATAGGTAAACTTATGACCCAATCTATAAACCGATAAAGATTTAAGATATCCTCTTTACTAAATCCCTTTTCATACAATTTTTTTACTAAGGTTATCTTCCAAAACAAACGTTCATCTGAATCCTTGCCAGTCTGAATACTCTTTAAGTGAGCCATTACCACGATTGCAAAGGGATTATTACTCCTTTCTAATTCCTCCCATTTATTAAGATAATCTAAGAGCTTGACTATCGGGAATTTAAACAAACAATTAAATCCCCAATACTTAACCTCATATTTGTCAGGCTGAAAATTATCATTATCATCTGCGAGGATTGCCAGGCTTACTACATCATGCTCATACCGATCAAATATCCGATAATTATAGGTATACATCCTCCTGGCAAATTCTTTATCATAATAACCCTGGATGTCTACATGAATTAATATCCATTTCTCATGTCCATTTTTTAGAAATACCTTTATTAGTTTATCTGCATACCTCTTACCTACTTCACTATCTTTTACAATTTTTTGGAGTTCTTTATCCAGGAATTCATACCCCTTTTCAAGGGCAAGATCATTATAGATCTCGATGAAGAAAAATTCCATAAGTTGAGGGAAATAAAGCTCCATTATCTCCTTCCAGCCCTCATCAAAGCCATCCCGTTCTTCTTTTTTTTCTTCCTTATCGATCTTCATTTCTATCTCATTTTTTGTTTTTTCCATATTATACTACTCCAACTTGAATTTTTGAGATGATTCATTTAATTGTGATTTTGAGGGATATTCTTTCGGTTTCCTTTCCGCTCTCTTCATTAAAATTAGACCTACCAACTCCGTACCAACTCCGTACCATAGCATATTCCATATGACTTGATCTCAAAATCTTTTTCCAAAAGTCCTTTCGGTAAGCCACCTGGGTTGGAAATTTCAATCCTGTCATCAAAGATTTCAATGACCGTATGAGATCCAAAAAGAAAATAATCACGATGAGTTACAGCATTAATAACAGCTTCCCTGATAGCATCTAAAGGTATTTCATAAATTTCTTTTCTGCGTGCGGTGCCGGACATTTCATACCTAACACGAAGCCCCTGTCTGATAAAATGAAGTGCATTATTAATGTTTGTAATAATATCCTCCGTATAATCTTTTCGGTTAAGAATGCGAATCCTTTCACTTCCGTCAAAAACTCCACAAGTAATAGTTGCCTGCTCACAAAGAAGTTGAATTGACTCTGTAAAAAGTAACACACCAGCATTTTTCATCTTCATCTGACCATTTATTTTTTCGGCAACCCCAAGATTGATAAGAATAGTTTCGTCATCAATATTTTTTGTAATCCCAGCAAATTTCAAATAACCATTTAATTTTGCAGGAGAATAGTCATGATTGAAATTAAATTTTTTATGAAACTGTTCTTCAAAACGCACTTGACCTTCAGCCTGCAGAAAATCAATTATTTGAGCTCTATTCATTTTCTGAGCATTAGCGCCCATACGGATAAAAAAACCATCAGAACACTGATAGGGTTTATCTCTTCCTTCTGGGACAGAAATAATCAAAACATTCTTATACCTACTCAGTGTTAGTAACTATTCACCCCCTTACCGTGATTAGGAAGGTTATTAACTACATTTTTTACCGCAGAGACGCGAAGAACGCAGAGAACTACATGATTTTCATATCTTTTATTTTTTCTCTGTGTTCTCTGCGTCTCTGTGGTGAATATTGTTTTTTAATCTTTTAAAGGGGGGAGTGAGCAATTACAAGTAAAAAAGCTACTTTACGTCTGTTGCAGGCAGGTCAAAACATCTAAAACCCTTATTCCCCACAATATAAATAACATAACTCCTGATCTTAAAATAGGGGAATTGTTTTAAGATATCTTGTTCGTATTTTTTCACCTGTTCAACCTCTGCTTCCCTGGGCTTCTTTAACCTCAATATCTTTAGTCGCATGCCTTCCCCATTACTAAAATATTTAAATTCGATCAGAAATTTCTGATGCCGATATTTGGTATGGAATTTACCCAACATCTCCCAGTCACTTCGTCCACTTGGATAATTGGTTTCTATACTAAAGGTAAAGGCATGAGAGAGGTATCTTGTGCAGAGCTCATAAAAGGTGATCCTGTAAAAATTTTCATTTACCTTATCAAATATCTGTGCTGGGAATTGGCTTACATAGACATCCCAATAACCTTGAAAAAGCTTACTGATATCAAACTTTCTTTCAAATGCCCTGAATGTCTCTGTATAACCCCTGGAAACCTCGATATCCTCTACTATGTTGAAATACTCAGCAAATATCTGCTTCATGGTTAGATTAGGTAATTGCATTGTATAACTGTCTTTGAAGGTTAACATGCCAAGATAAAAGAGACTCAGGGGATAAAAATCCTTCTCAAAGAATTTATTCATATTAAACTTAGATGTGATCATCTTACTATCGTACGGCAGCTCTTTCTCTAACAATAAGGTCTCTAACATCTCCCTGGCATTCTCTTCCTTTTGAGTTAGTCTCCTGATCCAACTTATATCAGTCCGAAGATTATCGTCAATTATCTCTCGTGGGATCTTTCCATTACCTAATGCAAAATTTTTTAAAAAATAGGTAAGGATGGTTGAATTATATAACCTTTCAAGACTATCTGGTAAAAATTTGTAGCCATTATAATTTTCAATCATAATCTGTTTTACCTCAGCCATGTTTGCCTTATCCAGGTTATAAGAATCGTACACCTCTTCTAAGTACCCATCTACCTCATCCTGGGTAAAACCTAACATGCCTAATGTCCTTTCTTCCAGGGTAATTATCTCAGCAATATTAAAACTGCTTGTCAGGTCATCAATAGTTATGGGC
>JAZDLJ010000458.1:0-7725 GCA_043802115.1 bacterium
GTTACAGGAACAGCCTTGCTCTTTGCCTTTTTGGTTAATTCAAAAAAAAAGACAAGTGGAGTGCCGACTGGGATCCAAAATATTGCAGAGGCAGTGGTAGAATTTTTAATTAATATGATTGAGCCGGCTTTGGGAACAAAGTTAGTGCCAATAGCTTTACCTTTCCTGGGGACTTTTTTTCTATATATATTTTTTTCAAATGTATTACTAATTGTACCCCATCCTTTTGGTAACCCTCCGACAGGCGATATAAGTGTTACAGCAGCTTTAGCTTTTGTTTGTGTCTTTGGGATACATTTTTATAATATATTTATTGTTAATGGTCCAAAGAAGGCTTTTCAGATGTGGTTTAGCGTGCCGGGAATGAGTTCTGATCATGATCATCAAGAAGGACATGCTGAAGAAATAAATGAAAGAAAAAGTTTTTCTCAGATTTTGTTTGGTTTTTTTAAAGGTTTACCAATGCTGGTCATGATTCTGGTATTTTTTGTCTTAAAACTGGTTGATAATGGGGCAAGGTTACTTTCGCTCTCTCTTCGACTTTTTGGAAATATCTATGGGGAACATACTATCTTAAGTCAAACGACAGAGATAGCCATGAATAATCCAAAATTGGTTATTACGCTTTGTATTCCTTTTTTGATTTTGTGTTTTGACGTAATGGTAGCCTTGATCCAGTCGGTTGTATTTACTAATTTAAGTCTATTCTACATCAAAGAAGAATGGGGAGTGCATGATTAAATTAGATTAGTAGCCAGGATGCAGCTTTAATACCGTCACTTGCGAACCTGTATAAAAAAGCTTTTTTTACAATTTTGATTAAAGTAACGTATAGATAAAAATTTTAAAAAAATTAAGAGGAGGAATAATTTTATGTTATCAACTGTTTTAAATACAATTATAACAGTATCAAGTGAGGTTGCCCCTGCAGTAACAGAGGCAGCTATAAGTGGGGGAAAGAATGTATGGTTTAATGCTTTTTTAGCTATTGCAGCAGCCTTTAGTATTGCTATTGGAGTATTGGGCGCTGGTGGTGCAATGGGTAAGATTGCTCATGCTGCAATAGAGGGTACTGCAAGACAACCTGAAATTGGGGGAAGATTATTTACAACTATGCTTATTGCTATGGCTCTTGTAGAGGCATTAGCTATTTATTGTTTGCTGATCTCTTTTATGTTAATAGGAAAGATTGGCTAATTGAAAAGTTGTATTGATATAAATTATAAGGAAAAGGTAGAATTATTTAGGTTGAAGGAGGGATAATATGAGTGCTGGTTCAGCATGGCCGTTGGGTTTTAAACCTGAGATTTTTTTCTTCTCAATAGTTAATTTTGGAATTCTTTTTTTTCTTCTTAAGAGGTTTTTGTTTAAACCAGTGCATGGTATCTTAGAAGAAAGAAAGGCTAAGATAAAAGAAGGATTAGATCAGGTAGAATTGGTAAAAAAAGAGAGAGAAGGTATGGTCGCGGAAAAAGAAAAGATCATTTTAGAGGCCAGAAAAGAGTCTGAAAAGATTGTAACCCAGGCTGATAAGATGAAGAAAGAGATTATTAGTTGCGCTCAAGAAGAAGCAGGAAAGATGGTAAAACAGGTCAAGGCAGAGATGGAAAAAGAGAGAGAAATATTAAAACGAGAGATGTATCTTAAGCTTTTTGATTTAGTAACTATGGCTTCTGAAAAGGCGTTTGCTAATATTAGTAAACAAGAAAAGCATACCAAATTAATAGAAACGGCCATATTAGAGAGTCTAAAAGATCCTTCTGTTGGATTTGGTGGAAAAAGTATAAATTAACTCTCTGAATCCAAATTGGATATTTAAATTGTTAGGAATTTTCATTTTTTTGTGGGTTTGCGGACATTATAAGTGTCAGATAAAGGAAAAATTATTTACTGACACTAATCACTCATTTAGGCTAAAACCTTTAAGATTTTTTTTGCCACAGAGGACACAGAGTTCACAGAGAAAAAGATAAAATAACAGATTATTTAAAAAATCTCTGAGAACTCTGTGTTCTCTGTGGCAATCTCTGTGGCAATCTTTTAAAAAAATGTAAATTGACAAATAAAGGATGCTTTATCCTGTCTGAAAATATTTTTAAATGTTTTTTATATAGGAGTAATGTCTTAAAATATAATTTAGGTCGGATTCATAGTTTGTATTGTTTTTAAAAAACTTACACAAAGCAGTATTGATTAATAAAAGTGAAAAAGCTACTTTATTAATCAATACAACAAGGAAATCTGCCATATGGAAAAAAATATAGAATTAAAAAAAGAGCTGAATATGATAAATCAGCCTCTAATATTGATGACCCCAACAGCATTTAGTCAGGATTTTATAGGGGAATTAGAAAAACGTTTTTCTAAGATTGCTGACAAGAAAGTCCAGATTAGGATGTTTGTTGATGCAAGACAGGAGAGCCCTGTAATATTTTTAAATAAGGATAAAAAGATAAATCTTGATCCTCGGCAAGCCTTTATAAGTGAGCTGGACCGAAGATTTATGGAATTAAAAGGTGATCTTGAACAGATAGAGGTTGATGATATAACTAAACAAGTTAGAGAAATTATAGAGTCTACCAAGCCAACAGTGAAAGTTAATGATGTCAGGAAAGAAGGGATTGTCCTTCAGGTTGGAGATGGTATTGCCAAGGTAGCAGGACTCGAAGAGGCATGTTCTATGGAGGTCTTAGAATTTGTCGGTGGTGTATACGGATTAGCTTTTAGTTTGGAAAAGGATAGTGTTGGATGTGTTTTATTAGGACCAGAAGAAAAGATTAAAGAGGGTTCACGAGTTTTATGTACAGGGCATTTATTAGAGATACCTGTAGGGGAAGGGATGATTGGAAGGATAGTCAATCCTTTAGGTATTCCAATAGATGGAAAGGGTAAGGTTACAACTACTAATTATAGGTTAGTTGAGAGGATTGCTCCTGGAGTAGTTGCCCGGCAACCAGTTAAAGAGGCTGTTCAGACAGGTATAAAGGCTATAGACGCGATGATCCCAATTGGTAGAGGACAGAGGGAACTTATTATTGGTGATAGAAAATTAGGTAAAACTACCCTTGCGATTGATACAATTATTAATCAAAAGAATTCTGATATAATTTGTATTTATGCTGCAATAGGACAAAAGGCATCTTCAGTAGCAAAGGTGGTTGAGGTCTTAAAAAAGGAAGGCGCCTTAGATCATACAATTATTGTTGCCGCCTTGGCAAATGAACAGACAGCATTTAGATATATAGCGCCATATGCAGCCTGTGCAATTGGTGAAGAAATTATGGAGCAGGGAAAGCATGCCTTGGTAATATACGATGATTTATCAAAACATGCTGTAGCTTATAGAGAGATGTCTGCCCTGCTAAAACGACCTATTGGTCGTGAGGCATATCCAGGGGATATATTTTATGTTCATTCCAGATTGCTTGAAAGGGCAGCAAAGCTAAATAAGGATAAAGGTGGTGGATCATTAACAGCCATACCAATTATTGAGACATTAGGAGGAGATGTAACCTCATATATCTCAACAAATGTTATCTCTATTACAGATGGCCAGATATATCTTGAGTCGGGTTTATTTAATACAGGTTTTAGACCTGCCATTAATGTTGGTTTATCTGTATCCAGGGTAGGAGGAGCTGCACAGACAAAGATAATGAAAAAGGTCGCAGGTAGATTAAGGATAGATCTTGCTCAATATTATGAAATGGAGGCGTTTGTTAAGTTTGGAGCTGAAGTAGATGAGGCAACTAAGGCTCAGCTTGCCAGAGGTGAAAGAGGACGGGAATTATTAAAACAGATCCAATATGCCCCAATGCCTTTATGTGAAGAGATCTTAGTCCTTTATGCTGTAATAAACAGCATGATGGATGAAATTCCGATTAAGCGAATAAAAGATTTTGAGAAGGGACTGGTTACCTTTGCTCATCAGAAGTATCAGAAAATTATGGAGGAAATAGACACAAAGAAAGATCTTACTCCGGAGATAGAGGCAGGTCTGAAAGAGATTGTAACCGAATATAAAAAGGTTTTTGTATAACAAGCCAGGCATCCTTCATTTATCAGTTTAAATTTTTTTAAAAAAGATCAACCTTGTATTTCTACATTTTTTTTGTTGAAAAAATCAAAAAGTGTAAACTACTTTTGGGATTAGATGAAAAATGCTTATAAAAGGTAAAAACTATGTCACAAAAATTAATTGATCTAAAGAATAGAATGAAGAGTGTTGAAAATATAAGGGGCACTACTGAGACCATGTCAACAGTAGCGGCAGCAAAATTAGCCAGGAGCCGAGCTAAGGCAATTACACTCAGGGCATATACTGAAAGATTAAGACGAATTGCCCTTATCCAATCTCAATATGCTCTTGATACAGAAGAGGCTCTCAGGGAGGCATCGCCATTATTAGTAAATAGCCAAAGACAAGACAGGATAGTAGTTTTTGTAATTGCCTCTGATATAGGAATGTGCGGAAGTTATAATGGGGTTATAGGTAAAAAGGCTCATATGTTTTTGGAACAATATATTAAAAAAAATAAGAAGGCCGAGGTCGGTGTTTGGATTAAAGGAAAAAGAGGTGAAAGGTATTTTAAGACTAAAACTCCTTATCCAATCTTGAAGATAGCACCATGGTCAGATCAAGGGGTTTCAATGTCAGATGCCCTATCATTGATGGAGGAGATGAAGGATTTGTTTCTTAACCAAAATATAGATTCAGTATATTGTGCCTACACAAAATTCCATGGACCAGCAAAGAGAGAACCAACAGTAATCAAGATGTTGCCCTTTACACTTAGTCCAGAAGAAGAGGTGGAGGCGGGGCATGATTACTCACAATGGATTTATGAACCAGATCCCCTTACAATATTAAAAGAATTAATACCAACATATTTTAAGATACAAATATTTAATATACTTTTAGAGTCTTATGCAAGTGAGCAGGGAGCAAGGATGATGGCTATGGAAGATGCGTCCGAGCGTGCAGCTGAAAAGCTGGGAGAAATGGGTATACAATATAATCGAATGAGAAGAGATTTAATTACATTGGATTTATTAGGAATATTAAGCGCAGCTAAGGTTATAGAAAAAGAGTCTGCGGCACAGACGGGGTTTTAACTTACTTGCGACATTGTTAAAATAGTTTTTTTATTTTATCAATGTCACAAGTAAGTTTTGAGAAGATGAGGTGAATACTAATGTTTCAAAATCAAACAGCAGAGGAATTAATTAAAGAATTACCTCCAGAGTTAAAAGAAAAGGTAATAGAGTATATACAGCTTTTAATTAAAAATAATCTTCCAAAACATGGAAAAAAATTACGACAAGACTGGGGGGGGGGATTAAGGGAGTACCGCGAAAAGTACACCTCTCTTGAGCTTCAAAAAAAAGCTTTAGAATGGAGAGAAAAGTAATTTTATGTATTTATTAGATACTAATGTATGGCTTGAAAGATTATTGGAGCAGGAACGATCAGAAGAAGTTGCAAACTTCTTGAATCGTTTTTTTTCAGAACAGTTATTTATAACAGATTTTGCTTTTCATTCTATAGGATTAATTCTTGATAGACTTAATAAAACAGAAATATTTCTAAAATTTATTAAAGATATTTTCATAGAAGGATCCGTTTCTTTGATACATCTTGAAGTTGAAGATATGGACAATCTAACTTCTCTGAAAGTAAAGTATGATCTTGATTTTGATGATGCTTATCAATATGTTGCTGCAGAAAGATATTCATTAATTTTTATAAGTTTTGATAGAGATTTTGATAAGACAGATAAGGGTAGAAAAACTCCTAATGAGATTTTGAATGGTTTATCTTAAAATAAACAAAATGTAAGGAGAAAAATAGACATGAACAGTACAGAACAAATTGAGGTAGGTTCGGATAGAGCCGTAGGAGAAGTATTTCAGGTATCTGGCCCTGTAGTTGATGTTGTTTTTAAAGATGCTATGCCTAACATAGGGAATCTCCTTCGAGCAGAAAACCTAGATACTGGTTTACCTATGGAGGTATTACAACTTTTAGGAGAAGGCGGGGTTCGAGCAATAGCCTTAAATACAACAGATGGATTAAAGAGAGGTACAAAGATATTTGATACAGGTAAACCGATATGCGTTCCAGTAGGGAAAAATGTCCTGGGACGTATTTTTAACATTATGGGAGAACCAATTGATGAAAGGGGTCCAGTAACAGATTGTACTTATGACCCAATATATAAACCACCAATCCCTTATGCGAAATTGGAAACCTTTCCACAAGTGTTTGAGACAGGAATAAAGGTTATAGATCTTATAACACCCTTCCCTCGTGGTGGGAAAGTAGGTTTGTTTGGAGGGGCTGGAGTAGGTAAAACTGTTATAATAATGGAACTTATCCGTAATGTTGGAATTGAACATCATGGTGTTTCTGTCTTTGGTGGTATTGGAGAAAGGACACGTGAAGGAAACGATCTTTGGTTAGAGATGCAAGAATCTGGTGTCTTGGATCGAGCAATCCTTGTTTATGGTCAAATGAATGAACCACCAGGATGTAGATTTAGAGTGCCGTTTACTGCTTTAACAATGGCAGAATATTTTAGAGATGAGCAGCATCAGGATGTATTAATATTTTTAGATAATGTTTATAGGTATGTTCAGGCAGGACAGGAAGTTTCTTTATTAAGGGCAAGAGTGCCTTCAGAGGTTGGCTATCAACCGACGTTATTTACAGAGATGGGTACACTTCAGGAAAGAATCGCTTCAGTAGCTTCAGGTTCTATCACCTCAGTGCAAGCAGTTTATGTACCTGCAGATGATCTAGCTGATCCAGGCCCAGCTTCAGTTTTTTCGCATCTTGATGCAATGGTTGTTCTTTCAAGAAAGATAGTAGAATTAGGATTATATCCAGCCGTAGATCCTTTATTGTCTGGTTCTCAGATACTAGAGCCCTGGATCGTTGGAGAAAGACATTGTGAGGTAGCTAGAAAGGTAAAGGGTTATCTTGAAAGATATAAAGATTTGCAAGACTTAATCGCAATTTTAGGGTTAGAAGAATTATCCGAGGAAGACAGACAAGTTGTTACCAGGGCAAGACGTCTCCAAAAATTTTTAACACAACCCTTCTTTGTAGCTGAGACTTTTACAGGTATACAGGGTAAATATGTTCCCTTAGGTGAAACATTAAAGGCATTTGAAGATCTTACGGATGGGAAATATGATCATATCCCAGAACAGGCATTTTATATGGTTGGTACTATTGAAGAGGCCTTAGAACAGGCTGAAAAGATGAAGAGTCAAAATGATAAAAGCTAAGAATTCTAATTACTTTCTCCTCAATAATTTTTGGGCCTTAATGAGGGATAGTCTTTGCAAGATAATTTGGGTATGAATAAAAGGGTAATGATATGACAGAAAAATTAACCTTAGAGATAGTGACACCTGAAAAGATAGTGCTACATGACAATGATATAGATTTTGTTGGGGTTAAATATTTAGAAGGTGATGGTTTGAAACAAGGTGAAATAGGTATTATGACGAGACATGCCCCAATGCTAGTAAGATTGCCAATAGCTCCTGTTAGATATAGAAAAAAAGATAATCATTATTATGTAGTTGTTGCTGGTGGATTTCTTGAGGTAAGCAATAATAAGGTAACTATACTTTCTGCTGGGGCTGAGGTGGTGATTAAGGAACCACCTGATATGGATCTTGCCTTGATAGCCAAGAAAAGGGTTGAAAGCTGGT
>JAZDLJ010000468.1:0-2340 GCA_043802115.1 bacterium
TCAAGTATTATGTCTAACTAACGATAATTAAAAGGTTTTAATCCGTGTAAATCTGTGTTAATCCGTGTCTAAAAGATTTTTGTTTTTTTGTTTTCTAAAGAATACGCCCTAAAAGTGTAAACTAGTAAATGAAGGATGCCCAATGATGTTCACTTTTAAAGGGGTAATATTGTTTAAAAATTCAAAAATGGAGAATTGAAGAACAAAAAATAGGGAAAGAGTATAAAAAATGACAAAATTAGACAAGTTTCTATTGTTTCATCAATAAAGAACGGATCGACAGGCTGTTACGGAATGCAAATTTTTAAAAAATACGCTCTAATAAAATCAAATAGTTAAAAGTAAAAACTCGGGCAGAAATGGCATTACGTAACAGCCTGTCGAGGACTTCAATTTGCAACAACCAACGATTCCTCAAAGGCAGGCAAATCTTCATAAATAAGTTCATAAGTTAATTCATCATTTCCAGACTGAGGAGGCGATCGATCTGAATCCTTTTTCCATAATTCCAAATGTTCCAGAATGTGTTTAATTACTTCAAATTCGGTTATGAAACTAATTATCTTCAGTTTTATTAATTCAACAACCTTTTCCATATCCATTTCCCATATTTACAAACTATTATTAACATTTTTGATCATTTAGCGTCTGCTACGGTTGGGTCTTCTATATTATCATGCCACAGAGAATAAAGATAGATTGGAGTTAAAAGGAATAGAATTTTTCATAAAAAAGGATTATACTTTGAGCGTAAAGTAAAAAACCTACTTTATCCTCAAAGTATAACTTAAGGGAAGGAAAGAGATGGAAGAAAATAATAGAAATAGTGATAAAAATATTGATAATAATATAAAGGAAACTATCCACATTCAGGGGTTATACAAAGACTGGTTTTTAGACTATGCCTCCTATGTTATCCTTGAACGGGCAGTCCCAGCCCTGGAAGATGGACTAAAGCCTGTTCAGAGAAGGATTCTGCATGCGATGAAGTCTATAGATGACGGACGGTTTAATAAAGTTGCAAATATCATTGGACAGACTATGCAATATCACCCCCATGGTGATGCGGCCATTGGAGAGGCTATGGTTAACCTTGGACAAAAAAATTTATTAATTGAGACTCAAGGAAATTGGGGAGATATTTGTACAGGTGATGCTGCGGCTGCTCCACGTTATATTGAGGCTCGTTTATCAAAATTTGCCCTTGAGGTTGCCTTTAATGCTCAAACTACTGAATGGCAGCTTTCCTACGATGGTCGTAAAAATGAACCTGTATCTCTACCTATGAAGTTTCCCTTATTATTAGCCCAAGGGGTTGAAGGGATTGCAGTTGGACTTGCCACTAAGATTATGCCCCATAATTTTAATGAACTTATTGATGCCTCAATAGATTGTTTAAAAGGAGAGCCAGTTAATCTCTTGCCTGATTTTCCTACAGAAGGGCTAGCAGACTTTAGTAACTATAATGAGGGCTTAAAAGGTGGCAAGATTCGGATAAGGTCGAAGATTGATATTATAGATAAAAAGACCCTGGTTATTAGGGATATCCCTTATGGGACAACAACTACTAGCTTAATTGATTCTATTGTTAAGGCAAACGATAGTAATAAGATAAAAATAAAAAAGGTTACTGATAATACTGCTATGAATGTTGAAATTTTAGTTGACCTGCCATCAGGTGTCTCACCTGATGTAACCATTGATGCCCTTTATGCCTTTACAGAGTGTGAGAGCTCAATTTCTCCAAATGCCTTTGTTATTATTGATGAAAAACCGTGTATTATTAGTGTTAATGAGGCGCTAAGGCGGTCTACGCAAGCTACAGTAGATTTATTAAGACGTGAGTTGGAGATTAAGAAACATGAACTCCTGGAGGAGCTTTATTTTTCAAGTCTGGAAAAGATATTTATTGAGAAACGGATCTACCGTGATATTGAAAAATGTGAGACATGGGAATCGGTCTTAGAGACGATTGATAGGGGATTGGAGCCATACAAAAATCAATTAATAAGAGAGGTTACTAAAGAGGATCTAATCCGTTTAACAGAGATTAAGATCAAACGTATCTCCCGTTATGATTCATTTAAGGCAGATGAGTTGATAATTAACTTTAAGAATGAGATTGCCAAGGTTGAGCATAACCTTGGTCATTTAACCCAATATGCCATCTCATATTTTGAAACACTGATGAGGAGATATGGAAAGGGGAGGGAGCGTAAGACTGAGATCCGTTTTTTTGAAAACATTAAGGTAGCTCAGGTAGCTGTTGCAAACCAGAAATTATATGTTAATCGCAAAGAGGGTTTTATTGGGTATGGTCTTAAAAAAGATGAGTTTGTA
>JAZDLJ010000474.1:0-4768 GCA_043802115.1 bacterium
ATTCTAATCGTACAGGTCGAAATTTTTGTCTTCTCTTGCCCTAGAGAATAGAGTATTTATTTTGGAAAGATGTCTAATGATGAATGAGGAGTAAGGCAGGGCAAACGCATCTAAATTATTTAGGGATAAAATTTGAAATCCGAAGCACGAAATTCGAAATAAAAAGAAAAATAAAGATGAAAAAATTACTTTTTGGATAAATAATATGGTAACATTATATATCTATGCAGGGTATCTATTTATATAGTGAAGATACCTTTGGTAAGGATTGTGACGATATCTGGTTATTGAGTTATAAAATCTATTATCAATTTTAAAAGAGAGGTGTCCAATGTCTCTAACCATCCTTTTAGTAGACGATGATAAAACTGTGACTGAATCTTTTAAATTGGCTTTAGAAAAAGATTATGTTTTTTTAACTACTAATAATGGGAAAGAAGCAATAGAGATTATCAATAAACATGATATTGATCTGGTGCTTTTAGATATTAAATTGCCAGACGTTAACGGCATGGAGTTATTACCAAAGATTAAAGAGATCGACGAACGTATTGAAGTTATAATAATCACTGGCTATGGGACGGTTGACTCCGCAATTCAGGCAATGAAGGCTGGGGCATATGATTATATCTGTAAGCCTATTAATGCAAATGAATTATTTTCATTGATTTGTAAGGTAGCAGAAAAGAGGAATCTAGTAAAAGAGGTTAATTATCTGCGGTTAGAGGTGATTGATAAGTACAAGTTTGATCAGATTATTGGAAATAGTCCCAATATGAAGCAACTTTATAATGTTATTGCAAAGGTAGCAAAGAGTGATGTTACTGTCCATATTACAGGAGAGACTGGTACTGGTAAGGATCTTGTTGCTAGGGCGATTCATAATATGAGCAATGCTAATGAAAAACCTCATATTAGTATTAATTGTGCGGCTATTCCTCCAGAATTAATTGAAAGTGAACTTTTTGGTCATGAGAAGGGTTCTTTTACAGGGGCTATTGATCGAAAGTTAGGTAAATTTGAATTGGCTGATGGGGGGAGCATATTCCTAGATGAGATAGGTACCTTACCATTAAATATGCAGGCTAAATTACTGCGTATTTTGCAGGAGAAGGAATTTTATAGGGTAGGGGGGACTACTTGTTTGAAAATAAAATGTAGGATTATCTCTGCTACTAATATTGATTTAAAGGAGGCCATAAAACAGGGTACCTTTAGAGAAGATCTATTTTATAGGCTGAACGTTCTGCCTTTAGCTGTACCACCATTAAGGGAGAGGAGGGAAGATATTCCGCTCTTGACAAATTTTTTTATTAAGCAATGCCAGCAGTCTCTTAATAAGAGTATTACCAAAATCAACCTTGAAATAATGGATTATTTCATTTCTTATGATTGGCCAGGTAATGTTCGGGAATTAAGAAATGTTATTGAAAGGATGATGGTCCTGGAAGAAACTAATATCTTAACTTGTAAGTATTTGCCTATGGAAATCCTCATTAAGAACGACACTAATGAGTGTACCACCTCCCCCAAAATTACATATTTTAACATGTGTCATAAGTACGAACAAAAGATATTAATCACTGCTTTAACCAGACAGAATTGGAATCAGACAAAGGCGGCCAAATATCTTGGAATTCATCGGAATACGCTTATTAAGAAGATGAAGAAGTTTAATTTATCTTTCCAACGAACGTGAAGTTGTTTTTTACTTTACGTTCGTTGGAAAGATAAATTTGGTTTTTTTTTGCAATTTGCGACCAAAAAGATGACATCACGGCATCTTTAGTTTTTTAGGTTGCATTTTTTTTAAAGATTACTTTTAAAATATTTTTTGCCACAGAGAACACACAGAGTTTTTTTAAATAATCTATTGTTTTATTTTGTCTTTTTCTCTGTATTCTCTGTGGCAATCTTTTAACAAAAAATAAACTGACAAATGAAGGATGCCCACAGGTAGAACTTTTCCAGATGGACAAAATAAAAAATATCCTAAATAACCTTTCTCTACCAAACATGCTTGGTCAGATGATGATGATCAGCATTAAAGGGACAAGGGTGACTGATGATGTTAGAGACTTAATCCAGACAATCTCTCCAGGAGGGGTAATCCTATTTAAGGAAAATTATCAAGACTATGAGCAATTGAGGCAATTATGCTATGAATTACAAGAGATTGCTAAAACTAATTCTTCTTCTATCCCTTTATTTATTTCTGTAGATCAAGAAGGGGGAAGGGTGGTTAGGCTCTCTGAACCCTTTACAATGTTACCTTCAGCAAAGGAGATTGGGGTAAAGGGCGCTGATTATGTCTATGAGAGAGCTTCTTGTTTGGCTAAGGAATTAAAAGAGGTTGGTATAAATATGGATCATGCACCTGTATTAGATGTTGATAATAATAAGGATAACCCAATTATAGGTGATAGATCTTTTAGTCATGACCCAAATATTGTAGCTAAACTAGGGTTCGCATTTTTTAAGGGATTGCAGGATAATGGTATTATAAGTACAGGTAAGCATTTTCCTGGTCATGGTGATACCTGTAGCGATTCTCACCTTGATTTACCAATAGTTTTACATGATAAGCTTTGGCTGGAAAAGATTGAGTTGCATCCATTTAGAGAGGCTATTAAAAAAGGCATTGAGACTATAATGACTGCTCATGTCCTTTATCCAAACCTTGACAAGAAATATCCAGCGACTTTATCAAAAAAGATAGTAAAGGATATTTTGAGAAAGGAATTGGGTTTTAATGGATTAATTATTACTGATGATTTAAGTATGAAAGGGATTACTTTACAATATAATCAAGTTGAAGCTAGCTATTTAGCTCTAAAAGCAGGGGCGAGTATTATCTTGATTTGTAAACAAACATATGATGTGTATAAAAATATACACAGAACATTGCTAGAAAAAGTAGAAGGCGCATCATCTACCTTAATTGCGCAGGTAAAGAGAGAAGTGAAAAATATTCTAAGTATTAAACAAAAATATTTAATAATGTAGGGGTAGATCTAGCAAATTTATTTATAGTTTAGGGGCAGAGGCTAACTCTACCCCTACATTTGAACTTAAGCAGGTAATTCCTGTAGGGGGGAGGGGACATTAATATTATCAAAGATTGAAAGACGAGGTGTAACATTTGTGATTTTAAATCTATCGTCAACGATATCCCCTTCTTTTGTTAATTCATAATTTTTAGGAGTGGATAGAATCGCCTCCATTAGTTCAGCATGCAAGGCATGACCAGCTTTATAGGCCTTGATCTCTCCTATTATAGCATATCCGAGTAAGGATAAATCACCAAGAAGATCGAGAACCTTATGGCAAGGTAATTCATCCTTAAATCTTAAATCTCCATTAACTACCTTTTCTTTGTCTAAAACAACAGCATTTTCTAAAGAACCACCTTTAGCTAATCCATTACTTCTTAAAAATTCTACTTCCTCTAAAAATCCAAAAGTTCGTGCCTTAGCAATTTTATTAATAAAAGCATCCTTGTTGATTTCATACCTGACAGTTTTATGTCTTAATAGTTTGTGATTAAAGTCAATTGTATACGAGATTGTTAACATATTATTATTAGGACAAGGTTTAATTATTATATGCTTATCCTTATCTCCTACTAGAATAGGTCTTTTTATTAATAAAGTAGAGACACGTTTCTCTTGTTCAATGATCTTTGTTTTTTGTTGAAGTATGAACACAAAAGGGTAAGCGCTGCCATCCATTGCAGGAATTTCTGGCCCATCTATTTCTACAGTAATATTATTTATCCCTAGACCAGCAAAGGCGGCAAGTAGATGTTCTATTGTTTGGATAGAACATTGAGAATTTCCGATGGTAGTGGCAAATCTTGTATCTTTAATGTTTTTGTAAGAGGCTGTAATTACTGGACAATTAGGCAGATCTACCCGAACAAAATTAATACCACTATTTACGTAGGCTGGTTTTAAGACCATTTTTACTGGTATTCCTGTATGCAAACCGATTCCAGAAAACTCAACACTACTTTTTATTGTTTTTTGTAACTTATTAATCATTGAGTCCCTCATAATGATAAAGGTTGTTAATTTTACTCATCTCCCATTTTTTTTGGGGGATTAAATATTATAGTAGTTTCAGAATATTATAATGCAATTCTGATGCCAGAACAATATGAATATTTTATTTAGCTGATTTTTCAGGGGGTGCGAGAAAATAAAAAAAATAATATGTAGTTTTATATTTAAAATGTATTGTTTTTACCACACTTGTGGTAAAAAAACCTCTTTAAAATTAAATTATTATTCAACTTAAAGCATTTTTGTCTACTGTGTTATACTACTCCAACTTAGGTTTTTCTTGGTAACTATTAGCCTAGGTAAGACCTGTTAGGTTAGTTAAAGAACAGTAGGTTAAGGCACATAGGCACAAAGTTTTTAAGGTTTTTTTGTTTTTCCTCTGTGCCTTTGCTACTTTTTACTTTGTGCTACTATATTTAATTAATACAATTAGTTAGAAAAACCTAAGTTGGAGTAGTATAAAGTGCAGAAGAGGCGATTTAATAGGTAATTAAGCTAGAAAATGTTACCATAATTATAATAAGCTCATCAGATTATTATAGATGAAGCACTCTTTCAGAGTTCTATTTGTTTTTTTACTGCTCCCAGGGTTGCGCTTCGCTTACCCTGGGCTAGTATGATATTTCCTTTCAGGAAATCAATAAGGTTCTTAGGATAAGACTATCCTTAACATAGTGAGTTGTGAATTCTAATCGTACAGGTCG
>JAZDLJ010000026.1:0-12092 GCA_043802115.1 bacterium
GTTTAGTGCTTTGAAAAACTTTTAACGAAAAGTCTTAAAATTAAAAAAATTAGACCTAAATTGAAAAGTTTAGTTCATTTTACGTAATTATTTGTTTATATTGAATGTTCGTTTGATTTTTCCAAAGTACTAAACTGTTACTATTTTTTTAATGAATGGAGTGAATAGTTACAGATTTGGTTGCACAGGTGGAAAAACTATAAAAGAAATTTTCTTGAAAATTAGTATTTGTTTGGTTTAATATTAATTTTCAAAAAATAATATTTGGAACAAGTATAAAGTAAAAAAGCAATTTATACTAGTTCCAAAAATTTTATTCTAGGAGGTTAAAAACAAGACATGAATTTAATAAGTAAAATTGAAAATGATTTCTCGGAGGATAGAATAGGTGATTCTAGCATGTCTATAAATCAATCTAAAAATTTTGAACAGGGAAAAGATAGAAAAACTAATTCAGTAATTTTTGAAGATGATTTTCCTTTAGATCAAGATAGTATGTCAAAACTTTATTTTGATACCTTTAAAAAATTTGAAGAAGGTGAGGTCATAAAAGGGACTATCCTTCAATTAGGAGAAAATGAAGTTGTTATAGATATTGGATATAAATCTGAGGGTACTATTCCTTTATCAGAATTTTTCCAAGATGGAAAAGTAGAAAAACTTAATATTGGCGATGTCATTGATGTCTTTTTAGAAAAGATGGAAGACAGTAATGGAACCATAGTTTTATCAAAAGATAAAGCTGACAAAATAAAGATCTGGACAGACCTTGAAAAGGCTTATGAGGATAAAGAGCCGGTTGAGGGGCGGGTTATTAAAAAAGTAAAGGGAGGTTTAATTATAGATATAGGAGTTCAAGGTTTTTTGCCCGGTTCTCAGATTGATTTAAAGCCAATTAAAAATCTAGATAGCCTCGTTGGACAAAAGATTAAGCTTAGGGTTATAAAAATAAGTAAGAAAAAAGCTAATATTGTATTTTCAAGACGTGTCATTCTTGAAGAGGATAGAGAGAACCAGAGAAAGGATATGCTTGAAAATATTAAAGATGGCGATATTGCTAGAGGAGTAATAAAAAATATCACTGAATATGGTGCTTTTGTTGATCTTGGCGGTATAGATGGCTTGTTACATGTAACTGATATGTCATGGGGTAGGGTAAGACATCCTTCGGAATTATTTGTTGTAGGGGATAAGATAGAAGCTGTTATTTTAAAATTTGATCGTGAAAAAGAAAGAGTTTCTCTAGGATATAAACAGAAGACAATGGATCCCTGGCAAAATGCTAATATTAAATATCCCGAAAATTCAAGGATAAGAGGAAAGGTTGTAAGTATCGCCGATTATGGTGCTTTTATAGAATTAGAAGAAGGGATTGAAGGTCTTATTCATGTCTCAGAGATGTCTTGGACAAAAAAAATAAAGCATCCATCAAAGATAATATCAGTTGGGGAGACAGTTGAAGCCGTTGTCTTAAATTTAGACCCAAAGAATAGAAGGATTTCTCTTGGTTTAAAGCAGATAGAACCGAACCCTTGGTTGGCAATTTCAGAAAAATATTTAGTAGGTTCAAAAATAACTGGGAAGGTCCGAAATATTACAGATTTTGGTATATTTGTAGAGTTGGAAGAAGGGATCGATGGTCTTATCCATATATCAGATTTGTCATGGACACAGAAAGTAAATCATCCTTCAGAAGTAATTAAAAAAGGAGAAAAGATTGAGGCATTAGTCTTAAACATCGATATAGCAAATGAAAAAATAGCCCTCGGATTAAAACAATTGACAACAGATCCATGGCAAACAATTTCTGAAAAATATCAAGTAGGGAATGATGCTAAAGTTAAAATAATAAAGATAACTAATTTTGGAGCATTTGCTGAGATTGAAAAAGATATCGAAGGTTTAATCCATTTATCAGAATTAAGTGTAAAAAGGGTTTCTCATCCGAGTGACGTTGTTAAAATAGACGATGAGATTGATGTAAAAATTATGAAAGTAGATTCAGAGAACAGAAAGATTGCCCTAAGTATTAGGGCATATAATGAAGGATTTGATAAAAAAGAGATTGAGGCGTATCTAGCCAATCAGACGGAAGAAAAATTGGGTACAATAGGACTTGAGCAGGAAAAGAAAACGGTAGAAAGTAACGATTAGTTTTTTGCAAAATAATGAATGTAGGTTAATACGGGATAAATTTATAATTTATTTTCTGAAAATCTATATATAATTGGAATTTTTCTTTAGCCCTGAAAGGGGCGTAATATACTAGCCTAGGGCAACGCCCTAGGAGGTATTTTTACAATGCCTGAACATGAAAAAAAAACATATTACAATTTTTATTATAAGTACCTTAAGTATATTGCTATTATGTTTTTTCATTACCTTAATAGTATTCTTTGTCTTAAATAAAGAAGGTATTTTTGCTTCAAATAAGATAGCCCTTATAAATATCACTGGGGTAATTACTGAATCAGAAGACATCATTAAACAAATTCAAAAATATGAATATAATGAGACTGTAAAGGCAGTAATTGTAAGAATCGATAGTCCTGGAGGAGCTGTTGCTCCTTCCCAGGAGATATATGAGGCTTTAAAAAAATTACAAAAAGAGAAAAAAGTAGTGGTCTCTATGGGAAATATTGCTGCTTCAGGAGGATATTATGTAGCCTGTCTGGCAGATAAAATATTTGCTAATTTAGGGACAATTACTGGAAGTATTGGCGTAATTATGCAGTTTTACAATGTAGAGACATTACTAAAGGATCGGATAGGATTACAAAGCCTTGTGATTAAAAGTGGGAGATATAAAGATATCGGTTCACCAACAAGAGAAATGAATGAAGAAGAAAAGGTTATATTACAATCATTAATAGATGATGTTTATGAACAATTTATTAGTGCAGTAGCTGAAGGGCGTAAGATGGATAAAGAAAGAGTTCGAGAGATAGCTGATGGACGTATCTTTTCCGGGAATCAAGCTAAAAAACTTCATCTGGTAGATGAGACTGGAACACTTCAAGATGCTATCAATTATACAGCTAAATTAGTTAATATAGTTGGCACACCTAAAATTATTACAGAAAAAAAGAAAAAAATTTCTATTTTTAATCTCACCGATAGTCTCTTTAATAAATACATTGGGAATACTTTTAATTCATCTCCAATAAGTATTAGTTACCTATTTGCAATGGGTATAAAATAGTTTTTTTATTTTATACCCGTTGCAAATAGGTAACCGGGCGGCTAAAAAGGGAATTTTTATTACCGATTTTAATCGCACCAAGATGATACATCAACCTCGACACTTAATAATAATAGATGTTAATATTCAAGTAATTATTATAGGAGGTGGTAAAATTAGAGTACATCTTAAATAATGGGCGCATTTACGATTTAGTATGAGAGAATCGCGTAATGTTGTCAACTTAATGTAAAATTATACCTAACATAGCTACGAATAGAAATAAGGAAACAGTATTGATCCAAAGTTAAAAACTGGGAATGAAGAACCGAAATCCTTTTTTTCTCAACTACGAACCTATCCCAAAATTCAAAAAAACTGATTTTTGGGATAGGTCATTTAGATTAAAATTTAGTTTTCAAACAAATACCAGCAATGTATATAAAATAAAAAAACTATTTTATATACATTGCTGGTAATGGAGGCAATTACTAATGACAAAGGCTGAATTAATTGAGGAAGTAGCCAAAGCAGGTGATATAAACAGAAAAGAAACAGAGGTTATAGTAAATACTATTTTTAATAGTATAATAGATGCATTAGTTGATGGAGATAAAGTTGAATTAAGAGGTTTTGGAAGTTTTAGAGTAAGAAACCGAAAAGAGAGACAGGGGCGTAATCCAAAAACAGGGGCAAGTGTTGTGGTACCTTCTAAAAAGGTGCCCTTTTTTAAAGCGGGGAAGGATCTAAAGATATTGTCTGATACTTAATATGAATAAAATAATGTTTTCTTTTTAACTCTAAAAAGCAGGGCAATTAAATGTCCTGCTTTTTTCTTTTATACTTCCGACAGACATAAAGATGAAACAACTACTTGAAAAAATAATAAAAGATGCTCTAGATAAAGCTATAGCAAATAACTACTTTATAGCAAGTGAAATTCCTCCAATATTACTTGAGATACCAAAAAGTAATATTTTCGGAGATTATACTACTAATATTGCTATGCTTATAGCCTCTCGTATCTCAAAAAATCCAAGAGAGGTTGCCAACTCAATAATTAAAAACATAGAGGACACATCTCAACTTATTAACAAGATTGAAGTAGCAGGTCCAGGATTTATAAATATATTTATAAATCCAAAATACTGGCTTGCAATCCTAAAAGAAATTGAAATCAAACAAGAAATGTTTGGTTCTTCAGATATTGGTAAAGGTTGTAAAGTACACATTGAATTTGTTAGTGCAAATCCTACTGGCCCACTTCATGTAGGACATGCGAGGGGAGCTGTAGTTGGTGACGTTCTAACCAATCTTCTAAAAACCTGCGGCTATACGGTACTAAAAGAATATTATATTAATGATGCAGGTAATCAAATGAAACTCCTGGGATTATCGTGCATAGTTAGATACAAGCAAAAACTTGGTCAGGATATTCCTTTCCTTGATAATGGTTATCAAGGAGAATATATTATAGATATTGCTCAGGATATTATTAAGAAATATGGTGATAAATTTATAAATATCCCTGAGAATGAGGTCTTACCTTTCTTTATAGAATACACCTCAAACTTTATCCTAAATAAAATAAAATTTGATCTTAAGCGGTTAGGGGTAACTTTTGATAATTGGTTTAGTGAGACTTCTCTCTACAAATCAGGAGAAGTACAAGAAACTATAGAAAGATTAAAGAAAGAAGGTTATACCTATGAAAAAGAAAATGCTATTTGGATGAAAACATCGGCCTTTGGGGATGAGAAAGATAGGGTAATAGTCAGACAAAATGGAGAACCAACTTATTATGCCTCAGATATAGCTTATCATATCAAAAAATTTTCCCAGGGATTTGACATTATGATTAACATCTGGGGTGCTGATCATCATGGATATGTTAACAGGATCAAGGCAATTATAGAGGTCTTAGGATATGCTCAAAGTAAACTGAAGGTAATCCTAATTCAGCTTGTAAATCTCCTTAGAGGTGATCAAAAAGTTGGTATGTCTAAAAGAGCTGGTGAATTTCATACCTTAGCTGAGGTCTTAGATGAGGTAGGAAGCGATTCCATAAGATTTTCTTTTTTAACAAGGAGAAGTGATAGTCATCTGGATTTTGATCTTGAGGTTGCTAAAAAACAATCTATGGAAAATCCTGTCTATTACGTTCAGTATGCCCATGCCCGCATTTGTAGTATCTTAGAAGAGGCAAAAAAACAAGATATTAGCCTACCCTTAAGTAGTAAGGAAGTTGCTCTCGATCTTTTAATCCTCCCTGAGGAAGTAGAATTAAACAAACTATTATCCCAATTTCCTGATCTTGTTAAAACATGTACAACAACATTTGAACCTCACAGGCTTACCTTTTATCTCCAAGAACTAGCATCTCACTTCCATAAGTATTATAATCACCATAGGATAATTTCCTCAAAGGATGAAGTTATTATTATTGATGAAAATTTAACTCAAGCAAGATTATATTTCATAGCTATGATTAGAGTGGTACTTCAAAACGCTTTGTTTCTCTTAGGGATAACTCCAAAAGAGAAAATGAAAAAACGATGTGATTAATTAGTGAGTTAAAGGTACCAATGGCTAAGAAAAAAGAAGGGCGTTATGAATTTAAATTCGATACCAAGCAGCTCTTCCTATTAATTCTTGGACAAATCATTATTTGTGGTTTAGTTTTAATCCTAGGAGTTATGGTTGGTCACAATGTTTCTCCTAAAAAAGACATAGTACTATCCAAAGATGTAGTTAAAACATACATACCTTCAAAAGAAGAAATGACTTTTTATGAGACCTTATCCTCACCTGACGAAGGGAATAATAACGAATTTCATCCTTATATTGAAGAAACTCCGTATATTAAAAAAGAAAAAACTATTAGTAATAAACTAAATAAACCCGTAAAGATTAAAGAAGAGGTACCTCAAATTGAAGAAAAAGAAATCTCTCAGATTAAAGAAGAAGAGACGCCTCAAATTGAAAAAGAGATAACGAATTCAAACAATCCTGTTAATGTTAACAAGTTTAAAAAAAAAATAGAAGTTAAAAAAAAACAGGAAGATAAACAGATACAGAGACAAAAGAAAAAAAAAGAAAGTAAAAAACAAAAAAAAAACTGCTAAAGTCAATAAAACAAATAATAAGTATTATACATTACAAATTAATTCTTATAGGACCAAGGACTTAGCAGAAGATCTAAAGAAAAAGTTACAAGATAAAAGATACAGGGTTTATATCTTAACTATCGATCTCGGAAATAAAGGAGTGTGGCACAGGGTCAGGATTGGGAAATACAAAAATCACGAAGATGCAGAAATAGTAGCAAATAAAATAAGCAAAGAAGAAAATCTTCCTGGGGTTTTAATAACTTCATGGGAGTGAGTTGAATAATTCTGAATTCATCTTTAATTTAACTTATGGATTGGAAAATAATTCTTACTACATTCTGGACTATTTTTTTAGCTGAGCTTGGAGACAAAACTCAACTTGCTACTATTACAATGACAGCAAAGACTAAAAAAGGATTTTCGGTCTTTTTAGGAGCAATAATAGCTTTTTTAGTTTTAACAATAATCGGGACTAGTTTTGGTGAGTTTATAACAAAAATTTTACCTGCTGAATATCTGGAAAAAATTGCGGCCTCAGCCTTTATTCTAATAGGCATTCTTATGTTATGGGGTAAAATCTAGGAGATTACAATGGTAATTGATCCTATTTGTAAAATGAAGGTCGAAGAATTAAAAAACTGCTCTATGGTCTCTCGTTATCTAGGGAAACTTTATTACTTCTGCAGTCTGGATTGTAAAAAAAAATTCGACCTCAACCCCACAAGGTATCTAGATATAGTATCAACTGAACAAACAGGAGAAAATAAAAATACCCTTACTCTCAATTATCAATCTCTTAAACAAGACATTGATGGATCAACTCCACAATTATTTTTTAACAAGGATAAAATTGATAAAAAAACCCAACGGACTTTAATTCCAATCAGAGGGATGACCTGTTCGAGTTGTGCAAATACAATAGAGAAAACCTTAAAAAGTACACCAGGTGTTCAAAATATTTGCGTTAGCCTTGCTAATGATGCTGCTGTTGTGGATTACGATAGCAGTCTTACTTCAAGAGAACGTCTTTATAAAGTAGTAGAGGATATCGGATATGGCATCAATTTAAAAAAGATTACAGTCTCTATTGACGGAATGAAATGCATCTCCTGTGCTGTTGGTATAGATAAGGCATTAACTAATACTGAAGGGATTATATCTACCCAAATAAATTTTATTAACGGGAAGGGATTAATTGAATTTGATCCCAGTAAAATCGAAATTAAAGGTATCTATAATATTATAGAAGATATCGGATATAAAATAAAAATTACGGATAATAAAAAAAAATCTTCCTTAGATATACAAAGATCAACTACAATAGCTAAACTAAAATTTTTTTTTGCCTGGCTTTTTACCCTACCAATAATAGTGATGATGATAATGGAAATATTCTCTCTGGTAGAAATTCCTCGTTATCATCTGTTAATTTTTTTTCTTTCAGTTCCAGTCGTTTTTATTATTGGTTTTTCTATTCATCATAATGCAATTAAAGCAGCCTTAAATAAAATAGTTACCATGGATACCCTACTCTCCCTGGGAACGGTAGCATCTTTTTTTACAGGTTTCTTCTCCTTTTCTCTCCAAGTAGAATCTTATACTGGAATAGCAGCAATGATAATAGCCTTCCATCTCACAGGAAAATACTTAGAGTCCAGGAGTAGAAGCAAGTCCTCACTATCTATAAAAAAATTAATCGCCTTTGAGGCAAAAAAGGCAACAATCCAAGTTGACAATAAAAAAGAAGAAGTCTCTATAGAAAATTTAATAATTGGAGATATCATATTAATCCGTCCAGGTGATAAAATTCCAGCTGATGGTACAGTAATTGAAGGTGAAAGTAGGGTTAATGAATCGATGGTCACTGGTGAATCAACCTTTGTTAAAAGAAGAATCGGGGATCAGGTTATTGAAGCGACTATAAATCAAGGAGGTTTTCTAAAAGTCAGGGTTGATAAAGTAGGAAGGGATACCTTTTTATATAAAATTATAAGAATGATTGAAGAATGTCAGACCTCGAAGGTACCGATACAAGCATTAGCTGATAGGATCATAGCTTATTTTGTACCTACAATATTAGCAATCTCAATGATAACTCTTTTTTTCTGGCTATTTTTTCCAAGACCTACTTATAACATCATTCCAACGACATTTTTATCTTTAATCCCATGGTTAAAAACAAATTTAAATCCTCTTCCACAAGCTATATTTGCCTCAATGGCAGTCTTGATAATTGCCTGCCCATGTGCCATTGGATTAGCAACCCCTATAGTTTTAATGGTTGGTACAGGGATAGCAGCAAGTAAAGGCATATTGATAAAAAATGGCGCAGCTATTCAAAAGCTAAAAGATGTAAATATAATAATCTTTGATAAAACAGGTACACTAACAACAGGAAACCCTGATATCTCAGATATTTTACCCCAGCAAGGATTTAAAGAAGAAGATATCCTTTATTTTGCAGGTAGTCTTGAAGTCCTATCTTCACATCCTATAGCTACTGCCATAAAAAATAAAATGAAACAATCTGGTGTTACCCCAAACAAGGTAGAAGACTTTATTTCTATAAGTGGTAAAGGAATAAAAGGTAAAGTTAGTGGTAAGGAGGTTTTAGTCGGGAGTCTTGATCTAATGAATGAATATCATATTATTTATACACACCTGGAAAATAAGATTAGTGAATTAAGAAAAGAGGCAAAAACTATAATAGGTATAGCAATAGATAATATCCTGGTTGGTATTATAGCTATAGGAGATGTTTTAAAAGATAATGCTCTCCATACTATTAATAAAATAAAAGAAGCTGGGATTATTCCTACTATTTTATCTGGAGATAATAAAGAAACAGTTTTTGCATTAGGAAGAAAGCTTGGCATTAATCATATAGTGCCTGAGGTATTACCTGATAAAAAGGTCACAGAAATAAAAAGAATTCAATCATCAGGTAAAATTGTAGCTATGGTAGGGGATGGAATTAATGATGCCCCTGCCTTAACCCAGGCAGATATAGGTATAGCGCTCGGCACAGGTACAGCTATTGCTATCGAATCTGCTGATTTAATCTTATTAAGAGATGATATATCTAAAGTTTATGAGGCAGTTGTTCTTTCAAAAGTAATCTTTCGAAAGATAAAACAGAATCTTTTCTGGGCATTCTTTTATAATATAATAGCTATTCCTATAGCTATTATGGGATTACTACATCCCATTATTGCTGAGCTGGCTATGGGTTTTAGTTCGATTAATATAATTGGGAACGCTTTACTCTTGAAAAAGCAAGTTAAACTACAAGAAAAATTTGAAAAAACTGAGATATAATACTACTCCAACGAACGAAGCAAAGATTTCTGCGAACTTATGCAAAATGCGTACCAGAAAAAATCTAACTTGGAGTAGTATACAATTAAATTAAAATGGTAATGTAGATAAAATGAGCATACTTGAATCAACTCTTTCACATCTTGGGACAACAATCTTAAGCCTTGATATCGGCCATAGTACATTAAAACTAGCAGAGATAAAAAGAAATCCTACCAATAAATTTCAACTAAAAAAAATAGTTAAAAAAAAATTACTTGCTAGATTTGATTCATTCAATAGGGAAGAAAAAATTAATGTAATAAAGGAGCTTATTGACCATAGAGAAAATATAGAACCTGATCTAATTATCTCCTCTCTTTCGAGTGAAAAGGCAAATTTTAGACAATTATCAATACCCTTTAAGGATAAGAATAAAATTAAAAAAATAATTAAGTACGAGGTTGAGAGCTATCTTCCTTTAAATGTTGATGAAATAGTTATAGATTATTGGATTACCGATGAATCATCAGAAGAAAAGACTGATCTTATAATAGCAGCCGTCAGAAAATCAGATATTGAAGAGAGGATAGATATCCTAAGAGAGGCAGGAATTGAACCTGCATATATCTATCTTGATGCAGTTGCCTTATCTAATAGTTATGATTTACTGGATATTATAAATAAAAATCAATCCACCAATGCTATCATAGATGTTGGAGCAAAAAAAACATTAGTAATTATTATTTCAAATAATAGGTTAGAACTTGTCAGAGCTATTCCATTGGCAGGTGATTTTATTACTAACAGGATCGTCAAAGATCTGCAAGTTAATTTTGAAAAAGCAGAATATAAAAAGGAAAAAGTTAACTATGATATTATAAAAGATTTTAGTACTGATCGATTATCCGCCTGTATCTTTTTTTCTCTCAATCAATTATTCAAAGAAATCGAACGAACATTTTTTTCTTATCTTGCGAATAAAAAAGACACCCATATTGAAAATATTTTTATTACAGGTGGGACAACCTGTCTAAAAGGGTTTAACACCTCTTTTCAAAATTATTTTAATATTACAGTCGAACCTTTCAGTCTGGATAATTATTTAGAAAATGTCCTTTTTCAAGAACCTATATCTGAATGGCTCCCCTTTATCCCAGTAGTTTTAGGGCTCGCATATCCCAAAAATAACGATCAAGCAAAACAAAAAAATCTTCGTCAAGAAGAACTATCTTATAGATTTCCTTACAAAAAGTATAAAAATGAGTTGGTAGCCGCAAGCATCTTATTCTTTTCTTTCCTTATTTTGATTTCTTTGAATCTACATTTAAGGTTGTTTTTAACAAAAAAACAAGTAAGACATTATGACTCAGAGATCCAGGATATAATTAAAACAAATTTCCCAAGCATAGGAAAAATACTTCCTGGGAAACAAGTCATTAGTCAGGTGAAGAACGCTATCAAAAAAAATGCGGAGTTAAATAAAAAATTTAATACTTTGATTAAGAAAAAAAATCCCACTATCCAGGTACTCTATGATATTCTCTCCATTATCCCTGAAAATAAAATAATGCTAACCCAAATGGATATTAGGAGTGATATCATCTATTTATCTGGAGAAGCAATTTCTTTTGATGCCTTTAATGAACTTAAAAGCAAATTAAAAACGATAGATTATGTCGAAAAAGTAGATGGAGATGGTGTTAACGGGAACAATAAGGTACAGTACAACTTATCACTTTCAATGGATAGAAAGTAGTTTTTTTACTTTCTATCCATTGAAAGTGATAAGTTTTTGTTTTATGGAGTTTGGAACTGTGTTGTTTCAGACGGAATCTGGATTCTCTTCGATTTGAGATAGCGAAAAAAATAAAAAGATTATCTAACACACTTTACGCTGAGCTATTTGGCATAAAGTGATGATTTTGTTATGTGAGGGGGAAAAAAAATAAAATGAAAAGAATAATTATTTACACGCCCTTACTTTTAAATTTTATCTGGAACACATAATCGGGTAAGTGGGGGGTTTTCTCCCAATGGCATTCAGTTAAGAAATGCATCCATTCACTTAAGAAATCATTAAAAATATAATTAATCAGTACCACCCTTTCAAAGGGTGGTATAATTAGGCCCCTTATAAGGGGGATATTACTAGCAACGCCTAAAGCGTGGTTTCATAAGCAATTAGTATTTTCCCCGCAGGGGATCAATGTTAGTAGCCGTGGGTTTTTACCCACGGAAAAGGTTTAAAACGTCTTTTCGTCCCTAAAAGGCGCATAGGTCTACAAAAGTCTTGGTATGAAAAATAACACGCTAATTAAAAGGCATTTTTGCTAAATAAAAAGGCATTATGAAAATTCATAACTTGTATCCAAGGCAAGTCATGTGTATTACCCTCGGCCAACATAAAAGGGCTTTTATGAGCATTTTTAGCTCCAGATAAGAATGGAACAAAATTTCTAGTATTAGCCATAGCTTGAAATAAATGCTGAGTACATTCTTTG
>JAZDLJ010000250.1:0-4133 GCA_043802115.1 bacterium
GGCCTGAGAAAGAACGATGGGAATTAATTGAAGGCATTGCTTATAATATGAGTCCATCACCATCAAAATCCCATCAGCGGATATTAAGGGAGTTGTTAAGACAGTTTGCAAATTTTTTATTTGATAAAAAATGTGAGATCTTTAGTGCACCTTTTGATGTAAGGATACCTGAACCAGACAAGGGCAAACCTGATAGGGATGAGGATATCGAGAGCGTAGTACAGCCAGATTTAGTTGTGATATGTGAGAAATCAAGTTTGGATGAAAGGGGTTATAAAGGTATACCTACTTTAATTGTAGAAATAATATCTCCATCTACTGCCTCTAGGGATATGAAAGAAAAGTTTTTTTTATATGAAAGGGTAGGGGTTAAGGAGTATTGGATTGTTCACCCAGTAGAGAAGATAGTTATGGTTTTTAAATTAGGAATGAATAGAGAATATGGAAAACCTGAGATTTACGCTGAAAGTGATAAGATAGAAGTTTGTATTTTAGGCCAATTAACAATAGATCTAAAGTCTGTTTTTTGATTATACTACTCCAACTTAGGTTTTTCTTGGTACGTATTTTGCATGCGTTTGTAGAAATCTTTGCTTCGTTCGTTGAGTAATCTTTTTAAATTTTCTAAGCTTGCTTCCCTAAATTGCCTAACTCGCTTCGCTCAAACATGGGCAATTTTTAACGGGAAGCTTTGCTAAGAAAATTTACAAAAAAGACTACTAAATAACTCTCTCCAGCAAAATTTTTACTGACGCATGCAAAAATTATGCTAGGAAAAATCTAAGTTGGAGTAGTATATATCGGATAATGCTGAACTTGGAGTACTATAGATTGTTGCAACAGCTATAAAATAAAAAAGCTATTTTATAGCTGTTGCAATCATCCCCTTTGTAATCTTCAGATACTTTGCCTTTTTTGAAGGAAGTGTCCCTTCATATTCCATTAGTACATCTTCCATTACTGAAACGAGTCCTCTAGCACCAGTCTTTTCCTGATAAGCAATTTGGGCGATCTTATAGAGTGCTTCATCTTCAAATTCAAGATCAATTCCATAAGCCTTGAAATCCTTTTTTTTCTCATTTACAATTGAAGAATTTTTATTTTTTAAAATTTCATATAAATCAACCTCTGCTAAATCGTTAAGGACTGCAACTATTGGAATTCTACCGATAAATTCTGATTCAAATCCAAATTTAACTAGATCTTTTGGTTTAACATACTGGAGATAATTAGTGTTATTGTCTTCTTCTGTAGATATCTTCTTGTTTACGTTTTTATTATCAAAACCAATTGTCTTCTTTTTAACTCTATCTTTAATAAGTTCTTGTAATCCTTCAAATGCACCGCTTACTATAAAAAGAATATTTTTTGTGTTTATTTTAGTTTTCGTAAATTTATTTAAAAAGATAGGATCATAATAGTTTTGAAGGTTAATTTCAGTCTCTTCCATTATTTTAAGTAACCCTCTTTGAACACCTGTTCTGGAAACGTCTGGTCCGAAGGTCTGTCCACTAGACGCTATCTTATCAACCTCATCAATATACACAATACCATGTTCTGCTAACTCAATATTTCCTTTAGCTTCATCAACAAGATTTAAGATTAATTCTTCTGTATCAGCCCCAATATAACCTGTTTCACTGAATTTTGTCGCATCGGCCTTTATAAATGGTACTCCTAATTTTTCAGAGATTAATTTAATCATATATGTCTTACCCACTCCTGTAGGTCCAATTAAAATGATATTACTTTTTATAAAACCAGGAGAGGTCTGATTTTTATAGATTTTAATCCGATGAAAGTGGGTACAAATTTTAGTGGCTAAGATAGTCTTCGCCTTATCCTGCTTGATAATAAACTTGTCTAGATAGCTTTTTAACTCTTCTGGAAGTAAGCTAAAATTGACATAAGATGCCTGTTTCCGCGAATTTTGATTCTTTTTAATTCGTGGTCGGGAAGGTGATAATCTGATGAGATACTTATTCCCATATTTTTTACGAAGAATCTTATTAAAATCTTTTTCGATCTCTTTTATAGATCTTGACATTGTTTCTTTTGTATTATTATCCATTGCCTAACTCACCTCATTTAAAATCTTAAGTGTCCAAAGTTGATTGCTAACTTTAGTTCACTTTTAATTTAAATTGATCTAATCATAGCTATCTCATCACACCCTGGAAATTTTGAGCATTTTAGACAGCTTGCCCAAACCTTATGTGGTAGATCGCTTTTATCAATCTTATTGAAACCTAATTTTTCGAAAAAATCAGTTTTATATGTAAGAACAAATACCTTGTTAATAGATAACGCTTTTGCTTCACTTAAAGCAACATTTACAAGTTTTGTTCCAATACCTCTTTGCCAAAATTTTTTAAGCACAGCTAATGATCGTATCTCTGCTAGATCATCCCAGCAGATAAATAGGGCACAAGTAGCAACTATCTCTTTTTTTTCTTCATAAATCCAAAAATTTCTCAGATAATCATAAATCTCATGTAAAGAGAGAGGTAACATTTTACCAGTAGTAGCAAATCTGTTAACTAAATTTTTTATCTGTTGAACATCCTTGATGCTGGCTTTTCGTAAAATGGTATCTGTATTCAAATAATTTCGGCTCCTTTTTGGAGGGCATTTTCGTTAATTAATTTTAGGTTATGCTTATGTTGAGGTAGATATTTATCTAAAGCAATTCTTACAGTTTCAAGCAAAACTATCCCTGTTTTTTTTACAAATGCCCCTAACATGACTATATTGGCTACTCTATCATTACCTAAATCTTTAGCTATAGTTAAAGCTGGTACTTCAAGAATTTCTATATCTTCTCTTGAAACTTTTTCTTTAACAATGCATTTATTGACTAAAAGTAATCCTTTTGGTTTTACCATTGATTCAAATTTAATTAATGAAGAATTATTCATAGCTATTACAGCTTCGGGTTGATTAGTAATCGGAGAGGCAATTTCAATAGATGAAACAATTGCTGTACAATAAGCAGTGCCTCCTCTTATTTCAGCACCATAGGAAGGAAAACAGGTTACATGTTTATCTTCTAACATCCCTGCCTCAACTAATAATCTTCCCATTGTCATTATTCCTTGACCTCCAAAACCAGCCATAATTACATCGTAGTACATGTGTCTCCTTAAAAAGATAGAAGCTAAGAGGATAATAAAAAATCTTTTTAAAAAATGTAAACTGACAAATGAAGGATGCCCTATTTTTTTATATTTCAGGATACCTATCCTTATAAATTCCCAGGGGAAAAACCTTGGCCATTTCATCATCTATCCATCTAAATGCCTCTTTTGGCGTCATCCCCCAGTTAGTTGGGCAAGCAGATAGTATTTCTACTAAGGAAAAGCCTTTATTCTCAATTTGGAGTTTAAAAGATTTTAATATAGCTTTTTTAGTGTTAATAATATTTTTTGGACTATTAATAGACACTCTATTAATATAGCTCACGCCTTCTAAGCTAGCCAGGAGTTCACAGACTTTTAAAGGATATCCATCTCCTTTTGCATTTCGACCATAAGGAGTTGTGGTAGTCTTCTGGTTAAGTAGGGTAGTCGGAGCCATTTGGCCACCTGTCATGCCAAAATTGGCGTTATTTATAAAAAAGACACTTATATTTTCTCCTCGGTTGGCTGCGTGAATAATCTCAGAAGTCCCAATTGAGGCAAGATCACCGTCTCCCTGATAACTAAAGATTATTAAATCAGGTCTTACCCTTTTCATGCCAGTCGCCGCTGCAGGTGCCCTTCCGTGAGCAACCTCTAAGATATCAAAGTTAAAGTAATCATAAGCAAAGACAGCACATCCAACTGGGGCAATCCCGATTGTTTGTTCTCGAATATTGAGAAAATCCATTATTTCAGCTACTAAACGATGGACCAGGCTATGCCCACATCCTGGACAGTAACGAAAAGGTACATCTTTTAATGATTCAGGTCTTTTAAAAATATATTCCATTAAAATTTTTGCCAATTTAATTCAATTTTTTTTTCCCCCCAGTAGTTGATTTTCCTGGGGAAATTACTTGAATATCTATACCTATTAGATACTTGTATATCTCATCTAATAATTCTTTTGGATTTGGGATCCCTCCTCCAGGTCGACCATAAAAAAAGACATCT
>JAZDLJ010000077.1:0-4554 GCA_043802115.1 bacterium
AAATTGCCTCTGTTTGAGCGAAGCGAGTTAGGCAATTTAGGGAAGCAAGCTTAGAAAATTCAAAAAGACTACTCCAACGAACGAAGCAAAGATTTTTGTCTTCTCACCCGCAAGATTATTTTGGAAAGATGTCTATTATACAACTGAAACGTTAAGACGTCAAGACGTTTTAACGTTTCAGCTCGAATTTTACAATCTGAACGACCTTATTAATGCCATTAAAAACTAGCGATCAACCCTCTCAATCCCCAACACAATGTATCTTAATCATATTTGCAGCCCCCCTGGTAAAGCTTGTCCCCGCGACTACAATAACACAGTCACCCTTTTCAAGCAAATTATTTTCTAAAATCACCCTTTCTCCCTCTTTTAACATCTCCTCAGTGCCTTTTCCTAATTGCATAATTAAGGGGGTAACATTCCAATAAAGACTCATTTGATGGTAAACCTTCTCATGAGGAGTCAAGGCTATGATTCTTTCTTTGGGTCGTTGTTTAGAGATGTACAAGGCGGTTGTACCTGATACCGTATAAACAACTATAGCCTTTGCCACAATCTGTTTAGCCAGATAACAGGCAGAAGTAGCTATGGCGTTTGCTGAGGAGACTTCCTGATGCTTGTAGGTTTCTTCCATACTTTCTTCAGCCGTAAATGCCACACTCGACATAGTCTTTATAGCCTCAAGGGGATATTTACCAATAGAGGTCTCTCCTGAGAGCATTACTGCATCTGCGCCATCAAAAATGGCATTGGCTACGTCCGAGACCTCAGCCCTTGTGGGAAAAGGATTACGAATCATAGAATCAAGCATCTGGGTAGCAACAATAACTAAACGATATTGTTGATTGGCTTTTTTTACAATCATCTTTTGGGCAACAGGAACACTCTGAAGACTCATCTCTACCCCCAAATCACCCCGGGCAACCATCACACCTTCTACTTTATGTAATATCTTGTCAATATTTTCTACAGCCTGAGGGGTCTCAATTTTAGCAATAATAGGAAGGGTATAACCGAGTTCTTTCATATATTTTCTTAAATGAATAATGTCTTCCGACTCCCGAACAAAAGAAAGGGCGATATAATCGATGCCTTGTTCCAAACCAAATTTTAAATCTCTTTCATCTTTTTCTGTTAAAGAAGGAAGTCTTATGGCTGCATCTGGAAAATTCATTCCTTTATGCTCTCCAAGCATCCCTCCAACAATTACCTCACAATAGATATCTTCTCTTTCAATCTTAACAACCTTTAATTCTATTGAGCCGTCATCTAAGAGGATTCTATTCCCTGGTTGGATATCACTAGGGAGATTTTTATAGCTGGTTGAGATAATCCCATTGTCTCCACGGATCTCTTCTATGGTAATCTTTAACGTCTCACCTTCTTTTAGGGACATCCCTTTTCCATCCTTTAATAACCCTGTCCTTATCTTTGGGCCTTGAAGATCTAAAAGGATACCCACTGGCAAGCTATACTTTTTTGATAATTCTCTCACTAACTGGATATTTTGGGCATGCAATTCATGGTTTCCATGAGAAAGGTTAAGCCGAATTATATCCGCCCCTGCAAATAAAACAGCCTTGGCTGTTTCAGGATCGGCTATGGCAGGACCAAAGGTTACAACAATTTTGGTGTTTCTTATTAGATCGGACATATTTAAACGGGTTAGGAGTTAAGATTATACTACTCCATCTTAGGTTTTTCTAACTAATTGTATTAATTAAGCATAGTAGCATAAAATAAAAAGTAGCAAAGGCACTGATCTTTAACTAACCTAACAGGTCTTACCTAGGCTAATAGTTATCAAGAAAAACCTAAGTTGGAGTAGTATAACATAAATCATAACATAACCAAGAAACGTTTAAAAGATATTTAATGGGGGGATGTAAAGGTGATAGGTGAGGTGAGGTGGGTGATAGGAATTCCCTTTTTGAAATTGTTAAATAATCTTACATTAAGCAAGGATTCAATTGATAAGGTAATAAATTTGAAAGAAAATGAATTGCTGGAATAAAAAGATTGCGTATTATATTAGACATCTTTCCAAAATAATCTTGCAGGGCGTAGGAAGACAAAAATCTTTGCTTCGTTCGTTGAAGTAGTCTTTTTGAATTTTCTAAGCCTGCTTCCCTAAATTACCTAACTCGCTTCGATATCTTCCCCATCACGTTTCCCCTCCTTATAATTTTTTCGTTGAATAAATTTCGATCAACGCCACTGCCTGGGCAGCAATCCCTTCTCCCTTCCCGGCAAAACCAAGACCTTCCGTAGTGGTAGCCTTGACATTGACTTGCTCCATTTGCATTTCTAAGATTTCAGCCAAATTTTTCTGCATTTGAGGGATACAATTATTTAGTTTAGGCCTTTCAGCTATAATAGTAGCGTCAATATTACCAATTATAAAATTCCTTTCAAATATTTTTTGCTGGACATCCCTTAATAACAAAATACTTGAAATCCCTTTATAAGTCTGATCAGTATCTGGAAAATGTTTACCTATATCTCCTAAACCTGCTGCCCCTAGTAAGGCATCACAGATAGCATGAATAAGGACATCTGCATCAGAGTGGCCTAATAATCCCTTTTCATAAGGTATTTCTACCCCTCCGAGGATTAATTTTCTTCCTTCTACTAATCTATGCACATCATAACCAATGCCAATTTTAAACATGCGCTTCTACCTAATTTATCAATTTCTTCTTTCTTAATCTTCTTATCTTCCTGACTTTTCCCTTCGTCTCAGAATCCCCTCCGCCACACTCAAATCTTCCATTGTCGTGATCTTAATATTTTCATAATCACCCATTAAAATTTTAACTTTCTTTCCCATCCTTTCAACTAAATTCGCATCATCGGTAGCATAATAGCCATCATTATAGGCTTTCTCATAAGCTGACCAGATTATATTGTAATCAAATCCCTGGGGAGTTTGAGTCAAACACAACTTCTTTCTATCTAAAGTCTCTTTTATATAACCATCCTGGTTTACTAATTTAATAGTATCTTTAGCTGGGACCGCTAAAATCATGGCTTGTTCTTGATCTAATTCATCAATAATCTTATCAATAAGTTCAGTCGTAATAAACGGCCTCACTCCATCATGAATTAAAACCGTATCTACCGCAGTATCTAATTCTTTTAGACCATTATAAATCGAATCCTGCCGTTCTCTTCCTCCGATTATAATCTTTTTTATCTTTTGAAATCCATATTTATAGATAATCTTTTGTTTACAATAATTAATATCATCGTAACCAACTATAAGATAGATCTCGGCTATCTTCCCAGAGGATTCAAAGGCTTTAACCGTATGATATAAAATAGGTTTTCCCCCTAGGGATAAAAATTGTTTACTAATCGGCTGTCCCATTCGGCTCCCTTTACCAGCCGCAGTAATTATAGCTGCAACCTTTTTATCCATCAAATTCTTCACCTACCCTAAATCATACTAACCTGTTACCCATTACCCATAAAATATATTTCATCATTCATCATTCCTAATTCCTAATTCATCGTTGACCTGGTTGTTATGATTTGTGCCCCCATTAGATCCCTTAACTTTACCAAAGATCATCCTACCTGCAGTAGTTTGGAGAACGCTAGTTACCAAGATAGCTACATTGTTCCCAATCTCTTTCTTGGCGTTATCAACAACAATCATTGTCCCATCATCTAAATAGGCAATCCCCTGACCAGATTCTTTCCCCTGTTTAAGGACATAAACATTCATCTCCTCGCCTGGCAAGACTACAGGTTTTACGGCGTTAGCTAACTCGTTTATATTTAAAACCTCTATCCTGTGTATGCCTGCTACCTTATTAAGATTAAAATCGTTAGTAACTACCTTGCCACCAATCATCTTGGCCAACTCGATCAATTTATCATCAACCGCCTTGATTTTGGGGAAATCCTGCTCATGAATTCTTATATCCATAGTTGCCATATTTTGCAGCTTATGGAGTATGTCTAATCCTCTTCGTCCACGATTCCTTTTGAGGGAATCTGAAGAATCTGCGATATGCTGTAATTCTTGCAAGATAAACTGAGGGATGATTAGCGACCCCTCAATAAAACCTGTCTCAGCAATATCAGCTATGCGACCATCTATAATAACACTTGTATCTAATATTTTATAGCTTACATCCTGACTTTGAGGCTTAAGCAGGGATTTAAAGGTACTTAAATGGACTTTTGTACCTTTAGTTACAGCTATAAATATCCCTAGATAACCAAAGACAAAGACTATAACCAGTCTTAAATAGATGCCAATCGGTTTACTGATTTGCGGCCAAAGTAGAGATGATATCGTTAATTTAGCCACAAGCAGGGAAAGTATTAAACCGATAAAACCTGCTAAGATTATCTTTATTGGTATCTCCTGCAATATCCTCTCAAGCAAGATTATCCCAATTGCCAGTAAAAAACCAAGCGTTAGGCCTAGAATAGCCATAGAGGTAGCGCCAAAAGTATAGTAACCTCCGATAAAATAGCCTGATAGTGATGTTATTATTATTAACAATATCTTCATTATAATTAAAAACATTTTACAATCAC
>JAZDLJ010000140.1:0-15181 GCA_043802115.1 bacterium
ATAATACCCAAAGGACTATCAATAAATGATCTATTCCAAATCCAATTGGCTTAATCCCATTTAACTACACCAGTGCCTGAGGTTTTCATCCAAACTTTAATTGACCGGATGGATGCCAACCAAGAGATATTTGATAAAATAATGGTTGATTCAAGATTTAAAGAGGATATTAAGAATTGGTTAACCAAAAAAATCTACGAACGTTTCAAAATAGAAAAGGAGTAACCGAAATGAATCAGGAGAAAAAAGAAATCACGCTGGACAAAAGAATCATCTTTGCCTTAGACGTAAGTACCCCAGAAGAAGCCAAACAATGGGTAACAAAATTAAAAAGTCATATAAAATTTTACAAGGTTGGTCTACAATTATTCCTGGCAGATTGGTTTAATATTATTGAATGGATTGTTGCTCAGGACTTAGAAGTAATGGTAGACCTGAAATTCTTTGATATCCCTGAGACCGTAGCCCTGGCAGTAAATCAATTAAGAGGAAAAGGCATCTCTTTTACCACTGTGCATGGAAATGATAAAATCTTAAAGGCTGCAGTTGATGCTAAAGGTGAGATAAAATTATTGGCAGTAACTGTCCTTACCAGCTTAGATGATGCTGATCTAAAAGACCTTGGATTTCAGTGTGCTGCAAAAGAATTAGTACTCTCCCGGGCTAAACGTGGCTTACAGCTCGGATGCGACGGGGTTGTCTCTTCAGGGTTAGAAGCCCCACAACTTAGAAGAGACTTAGGGAATAATTTCTTGATTGTTGTTCCTGGAGTTAGGCCTATAACAAATGATGTCGATGATCAAAAGAGGGTCGTGACTATTAAAGATGCCTTTTTAAATGGGGCAGATCATGTTGTTATTGGTCGGCCTATTCGTCAGGCAAAAGACCCTATTTTAGTAATTGAAGAGATGCAGACAGAGATTAAAAATTCCAAATTTTAAAGGTACGCACAAATGAAAGTCTCTTCTCCAGGCCAATGGGGGTGAAGGATTAGCGGAACCCGAAGGGCGTAGTCGTAAGACTGGATCTAAAAGAAGGGGCTAGCAAAAGGATGGACTAATGAAATGTTTAATATTACCATAGGCATAATTCGATTTCTAATCTTTTTTGGCACAATAAAAAAGTTGATCTTTCTCCGAACCACATGCTATTATGTATAAACATGTTAAAAAAAATAAATTCCTATGTCTGCAGCCTTAAAATTCTGGCTAAGCTTTATCCAGAAATCTTTCTAAGTCTCATAATGGAAACAACTGATGGAATAGAAGTTGCAGTTGAAAATCCAGAGTTCAATCTCCCAGAAAAGAGAGGATGCCTTAAAGAGCGCCTTTGTAAAATGTGCCCTCCTTCATGAGGTCAACTAATTTGCCTGTGATAGGAATTCAAGTCAATAGAACAAATAAAGGAGATACCAATTTTACACAAATTACTCAAGAAAGCTATAAAGGTAAAATCAATTGAAGAATTTAAAGATATCCTCACTTCTCTTATTTCCTAATGAATATCCTCTACAACAACGTCTGCATAGAAAGCCTAGGTTATCTTTTACCTGAGAATAAATTAACCTCTTCTGAAATAGAAACTCAACTCTCTCCTATCTATGAAAAGCTAAAACTCCCTTTTGGTAGGCTTGAGATGATGAGTGGTATAAAGGAAAGGCGTCTATGGAATAAAGGTACCCTTCCAAGTCAAGCAGCAATTAAAGCAGGTCAAGAGGTTCTTCATAATTCAGGATTCTCTATAGATAAAATAGGGTGCTTAATCCATTGTGCAGTTTGTCGTGACTGCATGGAACCTGCCACAGCCTCCATAATTCATCATAGCCTAAATCTTTCTAAAGAAACCTTAGTCTATGATATATCTAATGCCTGCCTGGGTATCCTTAATGGGATAATTTCAGTGGCTAATATGATTGAATTAGGACAAATCAAGGCTGGCCTTTTAGTTGCTGGAGAATGTGCAGAATCCCTTATTGAAGGCACAATCCATAAGATCCTTTCTGATCCTGCTATTGATAGAAAGACAATTAAACCCCATTTTGCATCTCTAACTATAGGCTCAGCAGCAGTAGCTATGCTTCTAACTCATACCTCTATTAGTAAAAACCAGCATCGCTTAATCGGGGCAGCGATAAAGACAGCCTCAGAACACAACAAACTTTGTCAAGGAGATACTGTCAATAAAATTTTACGTGATAACAGCAATAATCACCTTGAGATGCAGACCGATTCAGAACAATTAATGAAGACTGGTTGTGAATTAGCAGGGGTTACCTGGGAGGTTTTGAAAGGGTGTTTAAACTGGGATAATAATACACCTAATAGGGTTTTTACTCATCAGGTTGGGATTGCTCATCGCAAGCTTTTATATCAAACTACAGGCATTGATCTTGGCAAGGATTTCCCAACCCTTGAATTTCTCGGTAATGTAGGCTCTGTCTCCCTGCCTATAACCTTTGCCCTTGGGATAGAAAAAAATCTTGTTGTTAAAGGAGACAAGATAGCGTTACTTGGGATTGGAAGTGGATTGAATTGTATTATGATGGGGGTAGAGTGGTAGACCTGGAAAGTATTAAAGAAATTTATCCCTTCAAACAAAATTACTTAATAATAAACGATCTACGATATCACTACCTGGATGAAGGCCAGGGCGAGCCTATTGTAATGTTACATGGGAACCCCACCTGGTCATTCTATTATAGAGAATTAGTCAAGGAATTTAGAAAGACCCATAGGATAATAGTCCCAGATCATATTGGCTGCGGGCTGTCAGATAAACCCCAAAGATATAATTATACCCTTCAGACCCATATCAACAACCTTGATAAACTGCTAACTCACCTTTCCCTCAACAATATTACCTTATTAATGCACGATTGGGGTGGGGCAATCGGGATGGGATATGCTGTTAGAAACCCAGAAAAAATTAAACAATTTATAGTCTTAAATACAGCTGCCTTTACCTCTTCAAGGATACCCTTCAGGATTGCCCTCTGTAAGGTTCCCTTTTTTGGCGATATCCTCTTACGTGAATTTAACCTTTTTGCCTGTATAGCTATAACTATGGCTGTTCATAAAAAAAAATTACCTCCCAAAATAAGAGAAGGTCTTCTCCTCCCCTACAATAATTGGGCAAATCGGGTGGGTATACTACGATTCGTCCAGGATATCCCCCTTTCCTCAAAGCACATTTCCTTTAAAACTTTAAAAAAAATAGAAGAAGGGCTAAAAATATTTCAATCCTATCCAATGATGCTTCTTTGGGGAGAACATGACTTCTGTTTTAACCACTTTTTTTTGGAAGAATGGATTCGTCGATTTCCAGAGGCTGAGGTGTACCAATTTGCCGAGGCGGGACATTATGTGGTTGAGGACGCGCTAGAAGAGATTATTCCACTTATTTATAATTTTTTATTTTACCATACACATAAATCGTGATAGAATGTGTACAATAAGGAGGTGAACATTATGGGACGTACTAATGTTCTTCTTGATGATGTATTAGTAAAAAAGTGTATTAAAGAGACAGGAATTAAGACTAAAAAAGACCTAATTGATTATGCCTTAAAAGAATTATTAAGACATGAATCTCAAAAAAAAATCTTAAAGCTCAAAGGAAAAATTAAGTGGGAAGGTAATCTTAATGAATGGCGTAAAGGACGAGATGTATGATGATCTTAGTTGATACTACGGTCTGGATCGATTTTTTTGCAAATCGAACAATAAGTCATGTCGCTATTCTTGAGTCTCTAATTAAACAAAAAGAAGATCTCTGTATTTGTGGAATAATCTTAACAGAAATCCTTCAGGGAATCCGTCATGAAACTGAATTTAAGAAGGTCAAAAATTTATGTAACACCTTCATTTTCCTTCCAATGCGATATAAAACATTCTATCGTTCAGCAGAGATATATCGAAAGTTACGTCAAAAAGGGATAACTATTAGAAAACCTACAGATTGTATGATTGCCTCTGTGGCCATAGAAAATAATATTATCTTGCTTCACAATGATAAAGATTTTCTCCCCATAGAAAAATATTGCGATTTAAAACTATACTACTCCAACTTAGGTTTTTCCTAGCATGATTTTTGCATGCGTCAGTAGAAATTTTGCTGGAGAGAGTTATTTAGTAGTCTTTTTGTAAATTTTATTAGCAAAGCTTCCCGTTAAAAATTGCCCATGTTTGAGCGAAGCGAGTTAGGAAATTTAGGGAAGCAAGCTTAGAAAATTCAAAAAGATTACTCAACGAACGAAGCAAAATTTTCTACAAACGCATGCAAAATACGTACCAAGAAAAACCTAAGTTGGAGTAGTATATTTAAAAAATGGATAATAAATTAGTCAACATCGCCCATTACTTACCCGAATTAGCAAACAAAACACCTCACAAACAAGCCATCATCTTCCCAAAAGGACATGATTTTCTAAAAAGGGTGAGTTATACCCATCTTACCTTTAAACAACTAAACGAAGGATGTGACCGTTATGCTCAAAGACTCGCCAACCTACAAATAAAACAGGGAATGCGAGTACTCTTAATGGTAAAACCCAGTCTCGAATTTTTTATTTTAACCTTTGCCCTCTTTAAAATTGGGGCAGTTCCTATCTTAATCGATCCAGGGATGGGGAAGATTAATCTCTTTAGATCAATAAAATCTGTCGCACCTGAGGCCATAATTACTATCCCATTAGCTCAAATAATCCGAAGATTTTTTCCTCAGTATTTTAAGTCCATAAAGATATCTATTACTGTACCTGTCAATCTAATTGATAAAAAATGGTTAATAACCCAAAAACCCTTTCCCATAGCTAGAACTAAAGGAGATGACATAGCCTCAATACTTTTTACAACAGGAAGCACCGGGCCAGCCAAGGGAGTTACCTATACACATAGTATATTTGATCATCAGGTAAGGTTCATAAAAAGCTATTACAACATAACTGAAAACGACATTGATCTCCCCTGTTTTCCCTTATTTGCCCTCTTTAGTGTTGTTATGGGAATGACAGTTGTGATCCCAGACATGGATCCCACAAGACCAGCATTAGTTGACCCTAGAAAGATTATAGAGGCTGTAGACAACTTTGGGATTACCAATACCTTTGGTTCACCTGCACTCTGGAATACAGTCGCAAATTATTGTCTAGCTCATGATCTTAAATTATCCACAATAAAAAAGGTACTTATTGCTGGCGCACCTGTATCAGGAGAACTCCTTGGACGATTAGAAAAAATATTTTCACAAGATTGCAGGATAGAGACGCCTTATGGCGCTACAGAATGTCTGCCTGTGTCGTCAATATCTAACAAAAATGTTTTAAAAGAAACCTGGAGCAGGAGTAGATTAGGAAAAGGGACATGTGTTGGTAAGGCAATACCTGAAATGACGGTCAGGATAATTAAGATTGATGATAGGCCAATCCTCGACTGGGATGAAGGTTTAGTCCTCCCTCAAGGAGAAAAAGGCGAGATTGTTGTCAAAGGGCCATTAGTGACACCTTCATATTTTATGAGGAATGATCAGACTGGTTTAGCAAAGATAAAAGAGAGAAAAGAACTCTGGCATAGGATGGGAGATATTGGTTATCTGGATGAAAAGGGGCGAATCTGGTTTTGTGGAAGAAAGAGCCACAGGGTCATCACTGATGATGGAACGTTATTTACAATACCCTGTGAGGCTATCTTTAATCAGCATCCTAATGTCTACCGCTCTGCCCTTGTGGGGATCAGGAAAGACAGGGGGCAGGAGGCAGGAGGCGGGTGTCAGGGGAAAAAAAATAGGGGAAACGAAAAAGATAACAAGAAAAATAAGATACCTATGATTATAATTGAACCTTTTCCTAGGAAAATGCCAAAAAATAATGCAGATAAGGAACGTTTTCTTGAGGAGTTATTTAAGCTTGGGGAAGGTAATGAATTGACAAAAGGGATAAAACATATCCTTTTTCATCCTTCATTTCCTGTGGACATTAGGCATAATGCTAAGATATTTAGGGAAAAATTGGCGTTATGGGCGGAAAGGCATATATGCACTGTCTAGTTACAGGTGGTAACGGTTTCCTGGGAAAATACATCGTTGAGCATCTCTTAAAGAGAGGTTATAAGGTAAGGGTATTAGGAAGACACCGTTATCCCGATCTAGAAAAAAGCGGAGTAGAAACGGTTCAAGCCGACCTAGCCGACTCTGAATCTATAATTAAAGCCTGTAAAGGCATTGATCAGGTATTTCATGTAGCGGCGCTTACAGGCATTTGGGGAAGCTATCAAAATTTCTACAACACTAATGTCATTGGCACCAAAAATATTATTACAGCTTGTAAAAAAAGTGGGATCCAAAAACTCATCTACACCAGTTCCCCTAGCGTGGTCTTTGATAACCAAGATCAAAAAGGTATCGACGAAACATATCCCTGCCCCAAAAGATATCTCTGCTATTACTCTCAAACAAAGGCAATGGCAGAACAGATGGTAATAGCTGCCAACGCTACTGATGGACTATCAACAGTTGCCCTTCGTCCTCATCTTATCTGGGGGCCAAGAGATACTAATCTTATCCCAAGGGTTATTGATAGGGCAAGACGAAGGAGACTTATCCAAGTTGGCTCAGGACAAAATCTGGTAGATATCTGTTATGTAGAAAACGCAGCCCATGCTCATCTCCTTGCTGCTGATCATCTTAAACCAGATTCACTTGTTGCTGGCTCTTGTTATTTTATTACTGATGGCAAGCCTGTCAATCTCTGGGATTGGATCAACGGACTTCTTCAGCAACTTGATCTACCTCCTATAAAAAAGAGAATAAGTTACAAGACCGCCTGGAGAATAGGGAGAATGATGGAGGGAGTTTATAAGTTGTTTTGTATCCAACGCGAACCACTCATGACCAGATTTCTGGCTTCGCAGTTGGCTAAGAGTCACTATTTTAGTATAGAACAGGCAAAAAAGGAACTTGGGTATCGCCCCCCTGTTTCTCCAGAAGAAGGGATTGGTCGTTTGGTTAAATATTTAAAAAAAACTTAAAAGAAAAAAAGGATTGATTTTTTTTCGTAAAAATATTATGTTAACTTATGTGTTAAGAGGATTAATTAAAGTTTGTTATGTTATCAAATTTTTAATCCTGTCCATCCTAAAATCTTTTTAATCGTGTTCAGACATTTTTATTGAGCATATGAAAATCCAAAAAAAAGTAATTAAAATAATAGTAGTAACCCTTGTAGTCCTCTTACAAATTACCATAACTTATGCCTTAGAGCTAGAATCCAAAGTGGGTAAAGAGGTTTTACCTAATGGTTTAAAAATCATTATGCTTGAAAGGCATGATGTCCCTACAGTCTCACTTTATATACGATTTAAGGTTGGCATGGCAGATGAGCCTTCAGGAAGAACAGGGACTGCTCATCTGACTGAACATATGCTCTTTAAAGGGACCACAACCCTAGGAACTTCTGATTTTAAAACAGAATCTAAAATTCTTGAAAAAATAAAAGAGGTAGGAAGAGAGCTTGACCTTGAAAAACTAAAAGGGAAAAAGACTGATCAAGAAAAGATTAACAAATTAACCACCCAATTAAAGGCCTTAGAAGAGGAAGAAAAAAGGTATATTATTAAAGATGAAATTGATTCTATCTATACTAAAAATGGGGCAGACGGCTTTAATGCCACTACCGGTTCAGATATCACCTCCTATTTTATAAACTTACCAGCCAATAAGGTTGAATTATGGGCAAGAATTGAATCTGACAGGATAATGAATCCTGTCTTTCGAGAATTCTATACAGAAAGAGATGTAGTCTACGAAGAACGTAATCAGACCTATGAATCTAACCCATTCCGCAAACTACTAGAACAATTTTTAGCCACAGCTTTTATGGTCCACCCTTATCGTAATCCTGTAATCGGTTGGGGTTCTGAATTAAAATACCTGGATATGAACGAAACAATGAATTTCTTCAGGACATATTATGCACCTAATAATATGGTTATAGCTGCTGTTGGAGATTTCAAACAGGAAGAATTGCTAACTTTAATAAAAAAATACTTTGGGCCCTTTAAAAGAGGAAATGCCCTACCGATCTCCGTAACCAAAGAACCAGACCAATTAGGAGAAAGAAGGGTCTCCTTAGAGTTCGAGGCAGAGCCTAGACTGATTATGGGTTATCATAAACCTACCCTGCCTGAAGATGATGATTATGTATTTGACCTTATAGATGGTATATTATCGTCCGGTCGGACATCAAGATTGTACAAGAGACTAGTTGAAGAAGAGAAGATAGTTGCCACTGTTCAAACATCCAATGGTTGGCCAGGGGCTAGATTTGATAACCTCTTTGTTATATTTGCCACCCCACTTTATCCTCATACAGCGACAGAAGTTGAAGGGATAATTGAAGAAGAACTTAATAAATTAAAGGAAAAGCCTGTCCCTGTTAAAGAGCTAGAAAAAATTAAGAATCAATATAAGGCTGATTTTATAAGGGGATTAGCATCTGATTCAGGGATGGCGAGTCAATTATCGTATTATGAAATAGTATCTGGAGACTGGAGATACATGGTTAACTTTTTAGAGGCTATTGAAAAGATAACACCTGACGATATCATGAAGGTGGCTAATAAATACTTTACGAATAGCAACAAGACGGTTGCGGAATTAATAAAAAAAGCAGAAGACAAGAAGGCAAGAAGACAAGAAAAAACAGATTAATCAGGGAAAAACATCCATGTTTAAAACCATCTTTTGGGAAAATAATAAGGTTGTACTTTTAGATCAAACCAGGCTACCTAAGGAAGAAATCTACCTAACCTGTAATCATTACGAAGAGGTTGCCGAGGCGATCTATAAGATGCAAATCCGTGGAGCGCCAGCTATTGGGGTGGCTGCTGCCATGGGAATTGCCTTAGGCGCACAGGCATTGGACGATTCCCAAGGGTCTGATAATTTTCACACCCAATTTAAACAAATATGTAGCGTCTTTGCCAAGACCAGACCAACGGCAGTAAATCTCTTTTGGGCGATTAACCGCCTAAAAAATTACACCCTAGAGCATAAGACCCTTCCACTTTCTGAATTGAAAAAGGGATTAAAAGAGCTTTCCTGTAAAATACTTGAAGATGATATCCAGATTAATAAAGATATGGGAAGGCATGGGAAACAATTTATTAAGAATGGTAATGCTATATTAACCCATTGTAATGCTGGTGCTCTAGCCACTGCAGGTTATGGAACAGCCTTAGGAGTAATTAGATCCGCCTTTGCTGAAGGTAAAAATATTCGTGTCCTTGCCGATGAGACAAGGCCTTTTCTCCAGGGTGCACGTTTAACAGCCTGGGAATTAATGCAAGATAATATTCCTGTAACTCTTATAACTGATAATATGGCAGGTTTCTTTATGAAGAAAGGGATGATAGATCTAATAATTGTTGGAGCTGATAGAATTGCGGCGAATGGTGATACTGCTAATAAGATTGGCACCTATAGTTTAGGCGTATTAGCCAAAGAGAACAAGATACCTTTTTATATAGCCGCCCCTCTCTCAACCATTGACCTTGCTACCCCTACCGGTGATGAAATACCTATAGAAGAAAGGAGACCTCAAGAAGTCACACATATATTTGATCATCAACTCGCACCTGATAATGTAAATGTCTTTAATCCCGCCTTTGATGTTACCCCTAATCGTTATATTACTGCTATTATTACTGAAAAGGGGGTTGCTTATCCCCCTTATGATGATCTACTGAAGAGGCTGAAAGGCTCTTCAACTTCTTAACTTTTCAGCCTCTTAGCATCAAGACTAACAACTCATTGAATGAGAATAAGGTTTAGAGACATCTGCCAGGATTTCTTCAGCAATATCTTTATCTGCTCGAACAGCAACATCTCCAAGTGATAAAATCCCGACATACCTTCCCTCACTGTTCTTCACAAGTAATCGATGGACATCTTTCTCTTCCATGACCTTTGCTGCCTCTTTTAATTCAGCATCTTCAAGACATGAAACTATCTCTTTTGTCATTACAGCACTCACTCTTGTCTTTATTGGATCCCATCCCTGAGCAATAGCCCTGACAACAATATCTCTGTCAGTTAGTACCCCTGCTGCCATGCTATCTTCAAAAACAGGGACTATACCAATATTAAGTTCTTGCATCTTTTCTGCTGCATATTTTAAATTATCTGTAGTGTGGATAAATTCAACATTTGGGGTCATAAATTCCTTTATCTGCATAATCCTTACCTCCTTATTTTCTAGTGATTCTTTCTCATTTTTACTACAAGATAACTATGCCACTAATAGCTACTAAAGTTAAGGAGGTAGTTCTTCTTTTAACAGTTTTTTTTCCTTCTATTATTGTTTTATACAGAAGAGGCCCACTTTTAATCGCCCCAGCTAAGCTATTTAAAAAAAACTATAACTTCTTATAACTTAATAATAACGAATTACTAACCACGCTTAGACTGCTAAAGGCCATTGCTGCACCTGCAATTACAGGAGATAAAAGCCAACCAGTAAATGAATAGAATACTCCGGCAGCTAAAGGAATGCCTAATATATTATAAATTAAGGCCCAGAATAAATTCTGTTTTATCTTGCGCATAGTTAATCTGCTAAGTTTAATGACTTTGGCTACATCCAATAAATCATTTCTCATAAGAACAATATTGCCGCTTTCCATGGCAACATCCGTGGCAGACCCCATTGCAATTCCTATATCCGCCTGCGATAAGGCCGGGGCATCATTAATCCCGTCTCCTACCATGGCAACCTTTCCATTCTTTTGTAACTCCACAATCTTTTCAACCTTTTTTTCAGGTGAGACCTCTGAAAGGATATTTTTTATCCCAACTTCCTTTCCTATTGCTTGAGCTGTCCTGGCATTATCCCCTGTTATCATATATACAGAAACTCCCAGTTTTTTTAATCCGCTTACTGCCTCCTTTGAAGATTCCTTTACAGTATCCGAAACTGCCAATAAACCAGTAACAATACCCTTTGAAATTAGTAACATAACTGTTTTACCCTGATTCTCCAATCTATTTACGTCATTATCAATAGCGCTGACATCAACACCCAAATTCTCCATCAGCCTTGTATTTCCCAGATAATAATCCTCTCCATTTATCCTGCCTTTGATGCCTTGCCCCGGAATTGCTTCAAAATTAGTCGGTGAAACAAGGATAATTTCTTCTTTTTTTGCTTCCTTTAATATTGCCTCAGCAAGAGGATGTTCTGATGCCTGTTCTAAACTTGCTGCAATCTTTAGCACTTCTTGAGATGTATTTTGACCTGCAATAATAATATCTGTAAGTAAAGGTTTCCCGTGGGTTATTGTCCCTGTCTTATCAAATACTATATACCTTATCTTGTAGGCTGTCTCTAATATATCTCCGCCTTTTATCAAGATACCTTCTCTTGCTCCCTTACCTGTACCAACCATAATTGCGGTCGGAGTTGCAAGCCCTAAAGCACATGGGCATGAAATAACAAGTACTGCAATAGCTGTAAGCAGCGAAAACTCAATATTCTTACCTAATATTAAAAACCAGATTGAGAAAGTAGTTATTGAAAGCAGGATAACTATTGGCACAAAATATGATGAAATAATATCCGCAATGCGTTGGATAGGGGCTTTATTTCCCTGAGCCTCTTTAATTAGTTTTATGATATTTGCCAGGGTTGTATTCTCACCGACCCTGGTGGCAATGAATTTAAAGCTCCCTGTCTGGTTAATGGTTCCGCCGATAGTCATATCATTTACATTTTTTTCAATAGGGATACTTTCTCCTGTTATCATGCTTTCATCAATAGAGGAATTGCCTTCTGTAACCTTACCATCGACAGGTATTTTCTCCCCTGGCTTTACCAGCAAAATATCTCCTTCCAGTACATCATCTGTCTTGATTTTTAATTCCCTGCCTTCTCTTATCACTGTAGACATTTTTGGGGATAAGTCCATGAGTCTTCTTATTGCATCAGAGGTACGGAATTTAGCCTTAGCTTCAAGATATCTTCCTAAGATAACTAATGTAATAAGCATAGCAGATGTCTCAAAATACTGTCCAAGTTGTGGATTAAACAACATTGCATATACACTAAAAAAATAGGCAGCACTGGTGCCTAATGCTATTAGGGTATCCATATTAGTGGTTTTCTGCTTTAAGCTTATCCACATATTTTTATAGAATTCATATCCTATAAAAAATTGAACAGGTGTCGCTAAAATAAATAAAATGACTGCTTGATAAGGGATATGAAAACCTAACCAATGAGATATCATATCCAAAACGAAAATAGGTATAGACAGAAACAAACTCAGGATGAGTTTATTTTTTAATCTGCCTATCTCTTTTCTTTGTCTGTTTTCCAGATCAGACAAGTCATTTACAGTTTTAGACAATTCCGCTGTATAACCTGTATCTTTTATGACTTTTAATATATTTTTTTTATTAGTAACATTTTCATCATAAGAGACAGATGCCGAAGAAGTAGCAAAGTTAACATAAGCACTCTCGATGCCTTCTGCCTTATTCAAGTTTTGATTAATCCTTGCAGAACAGCTTGTGCAATGCATTCCTGTTATATTGATGGTTATTTTTTTCATCAAAATCCACCTCCTTTTTTATATCAATTGTTACATCCTCTAATGCAAGGGGTATAATGCATACAGCAATTCTCATTTTGACTTATTTGTTGATGTACCTTCAAAATTTGCTTCACTCGTAGAGTAGTCTTTTTGAATTTTCTAAGCGTGCTTCCCTAAATTGCCTAACTCGCTTCGCTCAAACAGAGGCAATTTTACGGGAAGCTGCGCTAAGAAAATTTACAAAAAGCCTACTAAATACTCGCTCAGCAAAATGTTAAAGGTACGTCTAGCTTAAAAAAATCAAAATGAGAATTGCTGTAATGCATATTTATGGTATTGATATCTATAATAAACATGTTCTATTTTAAAGCAATAGTTTTAAGCTTTATCCTGTTGATATTTTGCTACCATTTTCAGGAAACGTGAAGAAGGTATTTAGAGGCTCGATTAAAGGAGAGGGTCATTTGCAATGCTTTGTGCAAATAAGATATTTGAAATTTATTTGCAAATAGGATGGGAAATAAGGGAAGCGCTATTTTATTGCTGTATCCGATAGGGATTCACAGGTATTTAATAAGTCAGGAGAAGCAAAAATATGTTCGATTTTAGTCAAAAGATATTCTTTTGTCTCTTTGGCTGCTCCAACTCTTTCAATAATTTTTTCTTCACAATAAAATCTATACTTCTCAGAATCATTTACAGTCCCTTTCAAAGAGATATTTTCCCCTTCTTCAATTTTTCCACTATATTCTTTCCCTTCATCTGTTTCTATTGTCCACGTTCCTTTTTTTACATCGCTTCTTATAATTTTACCTACAATTTCAAGTAGTTCTACTTTTAATTCTTTGTATTCTGCAATCTCATTATATAAGGGCATAGCCTGTTTTTTTGATATGTTTTTAGTGATTGGTTTTTCTCTTTCAGGAGTAATCCAAGAATATGATATTGGACAATCATTTTCAATAACAAATTCTAAAAGATTGATATAAGATGATGCTAAATGTCCTTTATTTGCTTTTAATACTTCAAGAGATTTATTCATGTCACCGATACTGCCCGTAATTTCATCAATTTTTTCTAGTCCTTTTGATATTTCTACATAACCTGAAATATCTGCTTTTTCTTTTGATTGAAGATGAATTTTAAACGAACCTGGAGAGAGGGCAAATACTTCCAATGAATACTTGTCAAGAAAATCAGATAGCTTTCGAAAATCTTTACCAAAACCTGTATAGACTTTTTTAAAGGCGTGCCGAAGCATTAATTGAAATAAGTCAAGAGCGCCTGCTAAATGGGTTACGGAAATTACGTGTCCAACAGCAGACTCAGGTGGATTTAAAATTAAATGAACAATAGCAGAGTTTCTTGATTTCACTTCATTTAAAATTAATTCTTCCTTATTCTCAGAAACTGGTTCAAGAAATAATCCTGTTTTTGGAAGCCAGTCTTCTCTTATTTCCTTAGGATCAATAGGAATCAATTCAAAAGAAGAATTTAAATCTTCCACAACAGTTATCTTGTAATATTGATTTAATTCGGGGACTTCAAAGACGTTTCTTAAATCTAATCCTCCTTTGATTAATTCAACTAATCTTGTAGGTGAAATTTGGACGCATAAGTAATTATCTCCCTTATCATCTCTTTCAATTAATTGGCATACATAATTAGTGTTTATTAAATCAACGCCGATAAAAACAATAGGGGTATCATAAAAGAGTAGAGTGTCTTTATACTTTATACTATTGATAGAATTATCCATTGTTATTTGTAGCTAATGTTATTTCGCTAGATAAGGGATTATACCCCTTAAATTTCCACCATGAAAAATGAGTTGAATCACTTTGAGTTTGTTTTACTAATCCTGCATCTTCATTTAATTTTATAGAAATAACTTTAAAATTATTTTTTCTAAAATATGCTATCTTTTTTATATTTTCGCATGATCTTAATTCACTAAAAACAGATATTGCCCTAGCTATACACTCAGGAAATTGATTTCTTTTTTTAGGGTACAAATTCCAGTAAGGCAAAAAATCTTTTTCTTTAGGAGGATAAGATTCAACAAGACGATAAAACAACTTATTATCAGGAAGAAAGGCATCAGAAGGAGGACAATTTTGTGGTAAGTCTTCTTCAAATTTTTTTTCCATTGATTAAATATACTCTCCCTAACGTATTATTTCAATAAAAATTTAAGTATATCAGATATAAATATACCCTCAATTATCACAGAAAGTAATTTGTAGACTAATTTGAGCTGTGCCTCTTCTAATAACTCCTTTATCAGTGGTTTTCTTAGCTTAATATCTTCAACCTGTGCGAATTTAAAAAGTTCGCTAAGATCGACTTCTAAGGCATTGGCCAACTTAATCAAGGTGCTTAAGGTAGGATTAATAAATTAGCTTAGGTTGATGATCACTTTTTAAATATCTTTCATAAAGGTGTTTATTTTTTACTAAAATATCTACAATATGACCATTATTTAATGTGGCTTTATTAACAGTATGAAAAATAAATACTGTTACAAGCATTATGATTGTAACTTTAATTATATAATATGTTAGGGGATGTTTTGATAATTTTTTGAAAAAAAATTC
>JAZDLJ010000152.1:0-6290 GCA_043802115.1 bacterium
AAATTTTTTGGCTCAGGGAAACACAACATGAGCCAAAAAAAATTGAGAGGAAATCCACCGTGTAGAAAGTAAAAAGAGCACTATCTACACGTTGGATTTCCTCTCAATCCTCTTCCCCTCCCTATACGTATCAACAAACCTAATCTTCCCATCCTCAGCATAAAGATTCGCAACCCCTTCAGGTTTACCATCTTTAAAATTAATCTCCATCTGCACACTCCCATTGTCAAAAAACATCCTTGCCATACCTTCGGGATTATCATCTTCAAAACAGGTCTCCATCTTGAGATTCCCATTCTCATAAAATGTCTTACTCAGACCTTGAAATCTATTTTTTTTATAAGGTGTTTCTCCCTTTAATTTTCCAGATTCATAATATTCTTTTAACATTCCTTCTATTTCATCGTCTTTAAAACTCATCTCTGTCTTTACCTTGCCATTCTTATAAAACATCCTTCCATTTTTTTTTGAACCATCTGGATTAAAAGCAGTCTCTACCTCTATTGCCCCATTTTCATAATACATCCTGCTAATGCCAAAAGGCTTCCCATTTTTATAACTAGTCTCTGTGCGCAATTTTCCATTCTCACAATATCTCTTTAATGCCCCATTTAGTTTATTATCCTTATAAATTGCCTCTCTGATTACTTGTCCATTATTATAATACAACTTGCATACTCCTTCTAATTTACCATTTTTATAATTCGCCTCCATCTTTATTTTTTCATCTTCATAATAACCCTTACTTAAACCATCCAATTTCCCTTGGGAAAAATTATGTTCTGCCTTTAAATTTTCATTTTGATAATATATCTTCAACACTCCAATCAATTCATTATCCCTATATATACTCTCCGCCTTTAATCTCCCATCTCCATAGTAATTTTTAGCTATTCCTTCAATCTTTCCATCCTTATAATTAATCTCTTCTCTCAGACTCCCATCCTCATAATATCTTTTAGCTATTCCAGCTATTTTCCCATCTTCATAATTCACTTCTTCTTTTACTTTTTTATTCTCATAATATTTTACAGATGCCCCTCCCATCCTTCCACCTCTATAATTCACCTCTTCCCTTAACCCACCATCCTCATAATATCTCTTGACGACACCCTCTATCTTCCCATCTCCATAACTGATCTCTTCTTTTAATCTACCATTCTCATAATATCTCTTGACTACACCATCTATTCGGTCATCTTTATAATCCTTTTTCTCAACTAAGTTCCCCTTCTCATCATAGTATCGAGCAAGTCCGGAGCGACTTCCTTCCCTGAATGACTCATTACTTTTTAGCGCCCCATTTTCATAATATATCTTTTTTTCTCCTTCAAATTTTCCCCCACTGTAATCAGCTTCACTCTTAAGATTTCCGTTTATATAATACTCTTTAAAAATGCCCTCAGGCGCTCCATTTTCAAGATTAGCAGAAATTTTTAAGGTTCCAGTCTTATAATATAGATCTTTCTTCCCATCAGCCTTATAACTCTTTGAATAAAAATCTATCCCTAACTTTTCACTCCGTTTATATTCAGTGATTATCTCCCCAGGCATTTCTTCAAGGGCCTCTCCAATCAGCTTTTTTGTACCATCACTTGCAACTATTTCCCGGGCGATCTGCCTACCCCCGCAGTAATAAACAATCTCTTTTGCCTTACCATCTGGATATACCTGGACAATTTCCTTGATCAGTTTTGGAGGTACTAGTTCTATAAATTTCATATGGGAAAAATAGGTATCCTTCATTTGTAAGTTTACACTTTTTTATAATCTCATACAAAGCCACAAAGAAATAATAGGAAAAAAATTTGCCAGGAATTACACCAGGGAAAAAACTTCGTGAATCTTCGTATCCCTAGTGGCTAATTTATTTTTTTAAAAAGTAATTAATTGGATAAGTGATTGGTATTATACTATATAGGATTTAGGATTAAAGTTTATTGGCAGATTCTTCTTTATTTTGATCTTTATCTACTTTTATTATTTTTGGTCTATCGCTCAGCAAAATGTTTTAAACTGTTCCTCGTAAAGCCGACGATAAATACCATCAAACCTTAAAAATAACATACTCCTATTTTCTACAATTATCCCATTCTTAATAGACATCTTTCCAAAATAAATACCGTATTCTCCGCATAGGTCTACAAGTCTTGGTCTGAATTAGCAAACATTGCCTCTTCTGCAATTTGTGATCAAAAAGAAGCATTGTTTTTATTGAATTTGGGGGACTTTGTCCCCCAAACCCCTTGACAAAAAAAGGCCACAATTTTATATTTATTTTTTGCATACCTTATGATATTATGATACTCGCTCATGCAGAAGATAGAGGCAACGCTGGGAATCGATTTTTCTAACCTTTTTTGGTCACAAATTGCAGAAGAACCCAAATATCATGAAGTCAGACCAGGACTTGTAGACCTATTATCTTTCATACGTGCAGAAGAGTCAAAAAATGAAAATAATGTCACCGCATACCAGCGTAAAGAGGATTAAGCCATGTACGAATTAATGATTAAAACCGATTTTTCAGCAGCACATCAATTACGTAACTATAAAGGCAAGTGTGAAAACCTCCATGGTCATAACTGGAAGATAGAAGTTTATCTCTCTTCAGATAAACTTAATGACATCGGATTAGTAGTTGATTTTGGGGATATTAAATCCATGGTAAATACGGTCTTAGATGAGGTTGATCATAAAAATTTAAACGACCTGCCTGTCTTTCAAGAACAAAATCCATCTTCTGAGAATATTGCTAAATGGATATATACGAGTCTTGAAAAGAGGTTAATAAACTCCTTATCCAAAGACATTAAGCTAACCAAGGTAACAGTCTGGGAATCAGACACAGCCTGTGCATCATACATAATTTAATGAAATAAGGCGAGCAATCATAAATGAAGCTGGGAATTGTAAGTGATACCCACGATAATCTACTAAAGGTAAAAGAGATAGTAGACTTTTTTAATAATGAAAAGGTTGAATATGTCCTCCATGCTGGTGATATTGTTGCCCCTTTTATCTTGCTAAAAGGTTTTAAGTATCTCAACTGCCCCCTAACAGCAGTCTTTGGAAATAATGATGGAGATAAGCTCCTCTTAAAAAAAGTAGCAACTGAACTTAATTTTGACATCTCTCTGCCTCCCAAAAAGATTGTATTAGATAATATAAATATCTTAATGCTCCATGCCCCGGACCAACTGGATGACTTTATACAAAGTAACGAGTACGATCTAATAATATATGGTCATACTCACCGTCAAGAAATAAGAAAGGTGACTAATGTTACTATTATTAATCCTGGAGAAGCTGGAGGTTGGCTTACTGGTAAAAGTACAGTTGGAATAGTAGAACTCCCAAGCTTTGAGGCCAAGATCGTTGAGATACGTTAGACCAGGCCAAAAAAATAAAAGGGCTTATAAACTCATCTGCCTTTTTATTGCCTTTATTTTATCTTGCCTCCTATGTTTCTGTTCAATTTTACCAGGACAAAAGCTAAAGGGAGAAAAAAACAAGGTCTTCTTTTCTCCTAAAGGCGGTATAGGAAATGAATTGTGTGAAAAGATAGACCAAGCAAGTCAGCTAATATCTTTGGCGGTATTCTCTTTTACCTCAAGGAAAATAGCTCAAAGATTAGTTGCTGCTCATCAAAGAGGTGTTAACGTCAGGATTGTTATTGATAAAAATCAAGCAACGGATTCCTTCTCTAACTACCTATATCTAAAAGATAAAGGCATCCCTGTAAAGTTGAAGAGTGGATTAGTATCTCCTAAAAGAGAGCACTCTATGCATAATAAGTTTATGCTTATTGATAATAAAATATTGTTTACTGGTTCGTACAATTTTACAGTTAGTGCTGAGTACTACAATTATGAGAATATCCTGGAACTCTTTGATTTAAATATTATCAGAAGTTTTAAAGATGAGTTTGAGAGGTTATGGGATGAGAACTAGAGATTTAAACCTCAAACAGCAATTCTCATTTTGACTTAGGAATAGAAATTTAATAGATTACCCCGAATTCTTTTTTTTTACCACAAAGAGCACAAAGAAAAAAGAAAAGAGTAGTTCTTTGTGGCCTTTGTGCTCTTTGTGGTAAAATATTCTTATAATTCTACTGGGTGTAATTTGGGTCAATTTATTTAATTTTTGTTCCTTATTTGTTGATGTGCCTCAAAAAATACAATTGACAATAATAAGGTCTAGTGCTAAAATAAATTTTTTATTTATTTGAAAATTTAATATGTTAGATAGACGATTTATTAAAGAAAACATAGAGTTTGTAAAAGAAAGAATGGCTTTACGTGGATGTAATCCAGACGTTGATTCTCTTGTTACGTTAGAAGAAAAAAGAAAAAGCTTGCTTCAGGAAGTTGAAACACTAAAATACAAAAAAAATACAACCTCCAATGAGATCGCTAAATTAAAGGGGCAAGGAGAAAACGCCTGTACGCTTATAACAGAGATGAAACTTACAGGTGAAAAAATAAAAAAATTAGAAGGGGAGATAAAGATTGATGATTCTTCTATACAAGAGAGACTCCTTCAATATCCTAATTTACCTCATAAAAGCGTACCCATTGGTAAAGATGAAAGCAATAATATAGAGATAAAAAGATGGGGCGAACCTTCCCTCCTTAAGGGAGACGAAGCTAAAACGCATTGGGATATAGGGGAAGACTTAGATATCCTCGATTTTAAAACTGCCTCTAAGATTTCAGGGGCACGATTTGCTATTTATAAAGGACTCGGTGCACGGTTAGAAAGGGCATTAATAAACTTCATGCTCAATCTACATGCGGGGCATGGTTACTGTGAAATATTGCCGCCGTTTATGGTAAATGCTGAAAGCTTAACAGGTACAGGGCAGTTACCCAAATTTAAGGAAGAGTTATATAAAATTGAAACAGATGACCTTTATTTAATACCAACAGCAGAGGTACCAATTACAAACATCCACAGAGATGAAATATTAGAAGATGCTAAACTTCCTTTGTATTATGTTGCCTGCACCCCCTGCTTTCGAAGAGAAGCAGGTTCTTATGGAAAAGATACCAGAGGATTAATAAGGCAGCATCAGTTTGATAAAGTTGAGCTTGTTAAATTTACAAGACCTGAAGAATCATATGCTGAATTAGAAAAACTCCTTACAGATGCAGAAGAAATTTTAAAACAGCTTAATCTTCCTTATCGAGTAATGGCTTTATGTACAGGAGATTTGGGCTTTTCGGCAGCAAAGACATATGACATAGAGGTCTGGATGCCTTCCCAACAAAGATATCGGGAAATTTCTTCTTGCAGTAATTTTGAAGATTTTCAAGCTAGACGAGCAAAGATCAGATTTCGAGATAGTACAGGTAAGGTTAGATTAGTTCATACCCTAAATGGATCAGGTTTAGCAGTGGGACGTACATTAGCAGCGATTCTTGAAAATTATCAGCAAGAAGATAGCACGGTTGAGATACCAGAGGCGTTAAGAAATTTTATGGGAGGAAAGAAAGAGATCAAAAATTAATTCAGAACTCAGAATGATGACCGATGAAATAAAAACCTATTAAAACTTAGGAAACTCCATTAAAAGGCGTTTTCTACAATTTTGGATTATTTTAAGTTCTTCATTCATAGTTATGAATTAATTTGATGGAGGGATGGCCGAGTGGTTTAAGGCGGCGGTCTTGAAAACCGTTGACTGAAAGGTCCGTGGGTTCAAATCCTACTCCCTCCGCCATTTTAAAAAATAACCTGGAAAAATGAATAATGAAGTAGAGACAAAGATAGTTTTTTGGTCTTACTTCATTATTCATTTTTCTGAATTGATTTATTGGAGAGGTGGCCGAGTCGGCTTAAGGCGCACGCCTGCTAAGTGTGTGGGTGGGTAAAACCGCCTCGAGGGTTCGAATCCCTCCCTCTCCGCCATTTTTATTTTTTTCAACCCAGATATGCGCCCATGGCTCAGATGGATAGAGCGACGGATTACGAATCCGTAGGTCGGGGGTTCGACTCCCTCTGGGCGCACCAAACAGTTACAATTAGTTACACCACTTTATCCTACCATAATTAATCCATTCCTTTTAGCTTGCACGGCACTGGTTCCGTTAAATGGGATTAGGCTAATTGGATTTTAAGTAATTGATTTATTGATAATCCTTAAAGACATCACAAACTGCGTTCAGACTTTGTCCTCTTGTCCGATCTTTTATTATTTTCCAGATTAAACTTACTGGTGTTCTAGTTCCTTCCAGGAACGTATTTTTTGTCTCTGAAAAATACGTAAAACAGTCTTTGCATTT
>JAZDLJ010000159.1:0-8576 GCA_043802115.1 bacterium
ATCCTCATCTAAAAAGAGAAGATATCTTAGCTACATTATCTTACTCTGCTGATATGGTAGCTCAGGAGGAATTAATTGCCTCTTAAAAGATTAGCAGACGAAGATATTGATTTTAGAATAGTAAAGCAACTAAGGAGTAAAGGAATTTTTGTAGTTTCTGTCCTTGAAGATTATAAGGGTCTTTCTGATAAAGAAGTGCTAGAACTTTCAAAAGGTACAGATGCATTACTACTTACAGAAGATAAAGATTTTGGAGAATGGATATTCGCTCACAAAGAGAAGTGTATTGGAGTGATATTTCTAAGATATAAGCCTGAAGAAATTCATCAAATAACAGATACTTTAATAAATCTTCTCTATAAGTATGGTGAATCCTTGCTCCAAAAATTTACCGTTCTAAGAGGAAATAAATTAAGGATCCGGGGCATTTCATAAACTATTTTATCCCCCTTGCAAGTGTGTTGGTTCACAGGGAATCGGACTTTTTCATTCAATAAGGAACACATAAACTTCGATCACCCCCTAGAGATAATCTTTTTATTTTTTTCGCTATCTTAAATTGGATAAAAGTCCGATTACGTCTGAAGCAACACACCCACCTGCTTTAGCAGGTCGGTTGTTTAGTCCTTAGTAGGCTTTTTGTAAATTTTCTTAGCACAGATTCCCGTAAAATTGGCTCTGTTTGAGCGAAGCGAGTTAGGCAATTTAGGGAAGCAAGCTTAGAAAATTCAAAAAGACTACTCCAACGAACGAAGCAAGATTTTTGTCTTCTCACCCGCAAGATTATTTTGGAAAGATGTCTAATCCAACCGCCTCTTCAAAGGCAGGTATAAACTGTTCGCATACCTCTACAACACTTGCAAACAAATCGCCATAATACTGTGCCCCATCTCTCAGAAAAGAATAATCAAATTTCCTGCCTTCTAATCCTTTTAGTCTCCTATGAAAGGCTACTAATCCAGCTTGCCCTCCCATTTCTAGAAATGGGATGACCTCGCTATCTTTACTAATAAAATCCTTATATCCTTGTAATTCAGAGGCATATTTTTGTAATAACGGGATGTTGTTTTTGTCGTTCTCAGCCATAATATTTATTACTTCCCTGGCCTTGTCCATCCCTCCCTGGCAGTTTTTCAGTATCTTGTTTAATGATAAGGTTGCTCCTCTTAGACTTTTTTTAAGTGGTTCAGGAGAAGTAACCTTATAATTACTATGAGCTTTATCCAGTAAGCCTTCTACCTCAAATACCTCTTTACAATATCGACAAATTGCCTCTTCAAGGGTCATAATCTCGATACCTTCCTTTAATATTCCGCCTTCGGTAGCATTAATACATTTTGCCTTGGTTTTTTTTATCTCATCTACTAGCCAACTATAATAAGAGAGTAATTGTTCTTCAAGAAGGATAGGCTGTCCATAGATATCAATGCCTTCTTTTAATCTCCTTTGCCTTAGTTCATCCCTCATTATATCTTCCATTGTATAATTACGATCTATCCTATCCAGCCATTGATCTTCTTTATACGTCCAGCGACAATATGTTCTCCCACCTGTAAAAGCGAGGTCCTGACCAATAAAGATGATAGGATCGCCACCCATTTTTCTGGCGAGATCAAAGGCCATAGTGGATATGGAACCCCAAACTGATAAATGTCCCTTATCTCCGAGATACTTAGTAAGATAGTTCATCATCTTATCATTAAAAGAGGCGATAAATTTTTTGCCTGGATAATCAGAGATGCTATCAGGTAAGACCATTGGTTCAGCAACTAGATAGGCCTTTTTTACATCGACTGCAAAGAGGTGACGATAATTATGGATAGATGGATCAGCCGTTACTACAAGGTGGGGTTCAATCCCTCTTGCAAGTAAGGGTTTTAAGGCAGTCTCAACGGCAATTATCACTGCCCTATCTTTAACCATAGGCAGAAGATAGATATTTTTGTCTAAAGAAGGTCCTGCCCCTACAATAATGATTGGTTTTTTAGGAAAGAGGTTGAAGAGGGTTTTAACCCCTGGATTGTTAATGATATGCCCAATGCTCCTAAGGGTATTTAACTGATAACCTAATCCCTCATTCATCATGGTCATTAAATTACTTGCTGTCTTTGAGATAGCTATGTTTATAATTTTTTTTACCTTATTGAAATAATCTTTATATAATTGATAAGAGGCAGCGTGATCAACTGTAGCCAATTTTGTTACTGTGGATAGATCAAAAAAATTATGCCAGGTGGTTTCAAACTGTTTAAGATCTTCTCCTACAGAGATATAAATATTAGGGGAAGAGAGAAGGGGGGTTAGGTCTCTTAAGGTAAGGGCGCTTTTAAAGGTGGCTGGATTGGGTTCAATGACCAGAATTTTTGTCCTATTATTTACTGTCTTTATTATACTCTCAAGTAGATAACCTAAGCCTAAGCCATAAAGGACGATAAAATTTGTCTTTGTTAGGTCTATATTGGTTACTTGCTGTCCTGCCTCTTTGATAGGATCAAATTGACTATGAAGTCTTACCCAGTTGCCTTCGATATTTTTTATACTTAAAGTAGGGAATCCAGTCCTTGAAGTAGAGGTAGAAACGGTGCTTATATCAACACTGTCGAGGTATGTCTTGAGGGTGGGGGGATATCTTTTTAAGAGTAGTTTACAGTTCAGCTTATAGTAATCTTTTAGTTCCTGGTTCTTGTTTTCTGGTTCCTGGTTCTTAATTTTACTGGCTGATTCCAGGGCTAAGACCTTTTGTAAGGCTGCCTGTCTATACTGAGGACTAATCTCAGCAATCCTGCAATATACCTGAATAGCCTCTTCATATCTTCCAATTCGTTCATAAAGGGCTGCAAGGTTTGATTTAGCCGGTAGGTACTCAGGGTTTATTTTAATAGCCTGCTGATACTCATTTATAGCCTCCTGGTCACTTTTTACGAGTTCATACATCATTCCCAGGTTATTGTGTCCCTGGAATAATTGAGGGTCACATCCTATAGCGTTTTTGAAATTAATAATTGCCCTTGGGATGTCAGACGATTTAGCATAAATATTTCCTTGATTAAGGTATTCTTCAGCTTTTTTATTATCTAATTCTGGATTTGTCTTCTCTTTTTTTTCTCTTTTCTTTTTATGTCTTTTCCCGCCCATCAACCTTCCCTCGACACCCCATCTTTAATTGCAGCTTCAGTAACAGCTATTGGTATGGCCTTGATTAATCTTTTATCAAAGGGATGAGGAATGATGTGATCTTTATCAAATTGATAATTATTCCCTCCACAAATGGCATTTACCTCGTCAGGGGCTCTTTCTCGAATTATCTCAGCTAAGACGTGAGCTGCCGCAGTCTTCATAGATAAGGTTATATCTCTGGCACGGCAGTCTAATGCCCCTCTAAATAAGTAAGGAAAGGCCAGGACATTGTTGATCTGGTTTGGATAATCCGACCTTCCTGTTGCCATGATGTAATCCTTTTGTCCCATAACCTTTTTTACCTCTTCTGGAGAGACCTCAGGGATAGGATTAGCCATAGCAAAGACCGCAGGGAATTCCTTCATCTCCAGTACCCATCGAGGGTCAAACGTCCTTTTGCCATCAGGTCTTTTATAAGAGGAGACCATAATTATTGCATCTGCATCTCTAACTGCCTCTTGTAATGTCCTTTTATTTGTCTCTCGAGCCCTTTCCCCCTTCATTTTATTTTGGCTATAATCTCTATCTCTAGTTAATACGCCCTCAAGGTCTGCAAGGTAAATATCTTTAATCCCTTCATTTTTTAACATATCATAGATCCGAAGACCGGCTGCCCCTGCCCCATTAATAACAACAGATAACCCCTTTATATTTTTATTGCTCAATTTACAATAATTTATTAGACCAGCAACAGTTACAATACCAGTTCCCCACTGATCATCATGAAAGACAGGGATGTCCAGCATCTTTTCAAGACGGTCTTCAACCTCGAAGCAGGCTGGCGCAGCAATATCTTCCAGATTTATACCACCGTACATTGGAGAGAGTGCGGCTACAATATCAATAAACTTATCTATGTCTAGTTTTCCTGAATTGTAGGAAGCTTGTAATGGCACTGGCCAGGCATCCACAAGACCAAATTTTTTGAAGAGGCAGGCCTTCCCTTCCATTACAGGGATTGAGGCATAAGGTCCAATATTCCCAAGACCTAAGACAGCTGTCCCATCAGTTACAACGGCAACTGTATTACATTTTGAGGTTAGGTTATAGACCTTTTCTTTTTCCTTAGCAATTTCAAGGCAGGGAAGGGCTACCCCAGGGGTATAGGCAAGACTTAGGTCATCCTGGTTAGTAATATTTCTTTTTAATCCAAGGCTAACCTTTCCACCTATATGATAATTAATTGCCTTTTGCTCTTTAGTCATTAACCCTTTAACCGTTTTACCCTTTTCTGGCATAAGCTATTCTCTTTTTAAAAGCAGCAAACCCAAACCGATAATATTATTTTTATCGGGTAGCCCATTGACGGAATTTTGTTCCGGTTTTCGAACTTATCCTATAGCCCACGGAAATAACAGTATCCAGGTTATAAACTTCCACCTGTCGCTTTACCAACCGACCACCTTCTTTTTGAACTTGTTCCATTTTGGAACAAGTTACCGAACGATTTAACTCACTTTCCTGATAAATATTTTTGAGATGCTTTGTTATAGCCTGTGGATTAACCCCAAAAACGGCCGACATCTGCGCCTGGCTAGCCCACAGGGTTTCCTTTTTTATATCGGCTCGGAATTCTATGGCGCCAGACCTAGTTTTGTAAATTACTATTTCGGCTGATTTATTTTTCATCGCACTTACACCCCGCCGGCCTCTTTATGCTCATACCCCTACCAGTTTTATGTTTGGAATATTCCACCCCCTAAATTTTCCGAAGGGAAACTAGGGGGACTTTCGAGTAGGGTTAATATTAATTTCTTAAGTAGATTATATCGGTAACCTTTTGGGATTTATTTAGGCATCCTTCATTTACTAGTTTACACTTTTAGGGCGTATTTTTTAGAAAACAAAAAAAACAAAAAACTTTTTAGACACGGATTAACACAGATTTACACGGATTAAAAAATTTCACCTGCATCATACCCAATTAATTGACCATGCTTTTTGAAGAGGATATGTTTATTAGGTTAATTATTTTAGTAGCGTTTTTAAAAAATCTGTGTAAATTCGTGTCTAAATAATAGAAAGTGTAAAACTCCTTTTGTCTCTTAATGAAGGATGCCTTTATTAATTAAAATTTACAAATAATTAACTATACTACTCCAGTCCCCTTTAGTTCACTTCGAATTTTAGCTCACTTCGCACTAGAAAGCCGATTGAACCAAATTTAATTGCACAGGTCGAAATATTGCGTTGAATAGTTCCCTTATTTTAATTTTTAAGTAATAAATAATACAAATCTCCATCTCTTTTTTGATATCCAGCTAGACAACCTGCCTTTTTCCCCACCCCCATGTAGATATCTACCCTTCCAGGGCCTACAATAGCTCCCCCTGTATCTTGATCTATAACAAAACAGGTATGTTTTTGCCACCCGGCCAGGTTGTCTTGATCATCTAAGACAGGGATTTCGGTATCTATAAGGCCAATACCTCCCACTGGAAATAGACGTTTATCTGTAGCTATACTTGCCCATTCTGTGACCACAGCTTCTCCAGCCCCAAATGGACCGTCGTTATTTGGGGTAAAATAGATATAAGAATTATTTCGATTAAGATATTCATTCAGATAAGCAGGATGTTCTTCAAACCATTTTCTCATAGAGGTTATATTTATTTCTTCAAGTTTCATTCTGCCATCCCCAAAAAGCTCTTTTCCAACAGAGATATATTCATAACCATTTTGTCCAGCATAATTTAAAAATTGTCTTTTTCCATCCTCATAGTCTACTATAAGTGAGCCTTGAACATGGGCCAAGAAGACATCAAAAGGATCATTAAGCCAGGCTATTTCTAGTCCCTTGCCTGCATAAACTCGTTTTTCTTCTATCTCCTGACGAGAAGGTGGTAAACAGATCTTTCCCTTATCATCTACATAAACTGTAATAAAGGTTCGATTCCAATCTTTTCTTAGGGAAGATACATCTAAACGTTGATAGTTTGGAGGGAGTGTGTATAAAGGATATAGAAAATTTTCATCAGGAACACTTGATGCCTTAAATAATGGCGTATAATATCCTGTGAATAGGACATTTCCTTTTTTATCACCGCCTGTACTTTTATATATATCAAATTCAGACGATATTAATTTATAAAGTTCCTTCCCTTGATAATTGTTTATTAGCTCTTGAAATCTAACTAAAGATTTTATGATTCTGTCTTGCGGGATGACTTGTCTATTAAATTGCCTTAGCCTTTCCGCAAGGGGTTTTTTCCCAAATACTTGTAACTGTCTTTCTATTGCAAGGTTTATCTGAGCTTTGTTATCTAAATTGGCTATTGGTAATTTTTTTACTTTAATGATTGGAGGTTTTTTGGGGGAGAGAAAGAGGGAGGTACATCCCTGGATAAAAAGGATAAGTATAAATAAAATTTTTTTAAATAGCTTATTAGATAATAATGAAGGTAATTTAATAAAATACATAGTCCTAGTTTTTTCACTATTTACATAGAAGCAATAAGCTCTATGGAGCAAATTTGATGTCCTTTTTGATAGAGCTCCTTATCTCTAGTAACAAGTAGACAATTATTTTTTGAAGCAGTGTATAATATTATAGCATCGGGTATTTTTAAGCCAGTCTTTTGACAAATAATGGCAATATTAAAAGCCGAATTAATACCTGAGAGAGAATAAAGGGTTATTTCGTTACTACTAATTAAGGAAGAAAATGACTGTTGTTCTTTCTCTTTTGCTTTAGATAAAAATTCTATGGCGCAGATGACAGAGGTGGATAATTCTACATCATCTTGATTAATTTTTTGTTCTAAAAATGGAATAGATGGTCCATTAGTGTACCAATCTATAATAATATTAGTATCCAATAATAAGTTCATTACTTAGGGATTTTCATTTTAATAATGCGAATTTGGGAGTAACATTAACTATTCCATTTTTCTCTTAAATATCTTTGGAGATCTACAGCATTACCAAAATAATTTTCTTTAACTGTACCCTTACATTTTTGTAGGTTTTCAAATGAGTTGGATCTTTCAGCTAAATTTTCAATAAATTGACGAATAGCTTTTTCTACAAGAGAGGTCATGTTTTGGTTGGGCGTTTTTAAGGCAGTCTTCTTTAATTCACCAATATCATCTTCTTCTAAATAAAGAGTAGTTTTTCGTTTCATATGGTCACTTCCTTATTACACTAAGAGTATAATAAAAAAACATAATACCATATATATGGCATTATGTCAAAAGTATTTCAGCAATTCTCATTTTAAAAATGTGTAAGAAAAAAGATGTGGGAAAAAGAAGGGGGAGGATTTGAATTATCTTCTTTTATCTAAAAACCTTGCCTGGGGTTTTTTAAGGGAGAAATATTTTTTTACGCCTTGATTGATACTGTTAAGATTGTTTAGTTGTCTACTTAATTCTTCTTTTATTTCTTTAATTTTTATCTCATTTTCCCTATCAACAAGTATATTTTTTCCCAAAATACCCCTAATTTCTAAAAATAAATAATTAACCTCTGGATCATCCTGAAGGATAGTCTCTTCAATGTTATCCTTTAAAGAACATATTGATAATTCAACCTCTTTTATCTTTTCGATTAATTTTTCTTTTTCTTCAATCGCCAGATGAAGATCTGCGAGATTGTTTTCTTTTATGCAATTACTTTCTTTTAAGGTTACTTGATAAATTAATTTATAATTATCTAATTCTACAATCAATAGTTGTCTTAACTTTTTTAATATATTATTCATAGTGGGGTTCAGGCGTAAGCAGTTATCCTTGTCTCTTTTTTAACCTCATTTTTGTCTATTTTTTTATCAACCTTATTTTCAGCGGCAGCTTCTTCTATCTTGGGTTTTTGCTCAATATTCGCCCAAGCCTCACGTAGAGTTTTTAAAATCGAGATACAGTTGTCGATCTTCTCCAATGAACTGCTATCTTTTTTTAGGTTAGCTGTGAATATATTATCTATGATAAAAAGATATAACCTTTTTAAATTAATTGCGATCTCTCCCCCAGCTTCAAAATTGAGGGAAATGAGTAATTCATTTACTATTTTCCTTGATCGGGATAAGTAATTATGCGCCTGCTCAATTTTTTTTTTCCTTAATAGAAGGTTTAGCCTGGGTTAAAAAATTAATTGCCCCATCATACATTAATAATATCAATGTCTTCTGGTCAGCAGGGAGGATTTGATTTTTTTTATAATTAATTAGGGAGGTATTATATCCGTTCATTTTTTGTCCCTTCTATTTTTGGCTACTATTCATGTTAGTTAATTGATTTGTTAGATATGCACTCTGGGAGCTCATCTTACTTAAGGCAACCTCTAAATTAGTATATTGTTTATAGACAGTCTCCATCTCTTTATCTATCCTGGCATTATAACTTTCTTTTTGTTTTTCTAAATCATTAACTTGATTTTCGAGATTCTTTTTTATAGTGGAT
>JAZDLJ010000177.1:0-6321 GCA_043802115.1 bacterium
CCTGGGCTAGTATGATATTTCCTTTCAGGAAATCAATAAGGTTCTTAGGATAAGACTATCCTTAACATAGTGAGTTGTGAATTCTAATCGTACAGGTCGCAAGATTTTGAGGGGGTATAGAAAAAAAAATCAAAAAAAATAGAAAAAATTTTGAAACTTTTTGAAACCTGTTACGTATAACTATATATAAAGAGAAAACAGAACAACCTTTATTTGATTATTTAATCTAAAATTAATAGGAGGTGAGGATTAGCAAGTAAACTTTTACGAGGTATTTCGTAAAAATTGTCCAGGATATCCGAAAAAGGCAAACCATGGGAAACCATGGGGCGCAAAGCTAAAGGGTCTAAAATAGGGACCTTTATTAAACCTGCCTTCAGCAGGTTTCAGTAAAAATTCCTTATAAAGATGGCCAAGCTGCCGAAGTATCAAAGGAGCTTGGCCATTTTTTTTGGTCAATAAAATTGAAAGGAGGAAGGTGAAATGAATAAAAATTTAAGTAATAAAATTAAAGTGCTCGTTGGAAATAAAAAAGATGTTATATTCTTTTTGGTTTTTTTCCAAATGGTTTTTTTACTAAGCTTGATTTCAGTAAGTTATGCTACCCCACCAGTAAAAGTTATAAGGGTTTTAATAGAAACAGGTGCGAATGAGGAGAAGGTAATAAATAAAGTAATTGATGAAGATGGACACGAGAGGAAACCATTGATTACACAGGAAGATGGTCAGGGGATATTGGAATATGGATTAGCGATAGCAAAAGATGAGTTAATTGCAGGACTCAAAAAATTAGCGAATATCTCTGATGCTTATTATCAAGTAATTGTAGAAGTTCCACCTGAGACATATAAGGGGCATGTTGAATTTGAAATGATTGATATTGAAGATATCCAGGAGATAAATACTACAAAAAATGGATTTATAAAAGAGACAGAGTACGACGAGGTAACAGGTGATATTAAAGAATATACAGCGTTGGGTCAAATTGAACTGAAGGCTAATTCAAGTTCAGTTGATCAGTTTATAATATTACCTAAAGATACCGATTATCAAGAGGAGACAATAAAAATTTATCAACCCTCATTAAAAAATAGTAGAAATGATTTTAGTCATACCGTTGAAAGAATTCGCATAACAGGATTTACGATTGAAGGAAAAAATGATTCTGTAAACAGCATCTCTGCTGAGGGCACTGCTGTGTTAATAGTTAGTAATTGTAGGATTATTAATAGTTATAATGGAATACTAGGGAAATCAGGGGTAGAACTCTATAGTGAACAGAATATAATTAGTGGTAATAATTGTGGAATAAGTCTTTCTGATGGTTCAGATGCTTTTATAACACATAATTTTATAGACGATAATATTGAAATCCAAATAGAAATATATGATTCTAATGCTGAAATAAATAATTCTACAATATTACTTCAAAACAGTGAGGGAATATTTCATGATTTGTCTAGTAATTTAACAATTAAAGAGAGTATTGTTTGTGGGAATGAAACTGATGAAAATAATGCTCTTATTCCTAATAAAGTAAACGATGACGGAGTAACCATTATTAATTCAGAAATTGGTGGACGTAGATTCAGATTTAGGCTTAATGCTAGTTCTGGTTTTCCATTTGAAGAGAAAGGGAGGGGGGTATATTCAGGGACAGCATCAGAAGCTGATATCGTGAAGGAGATGCTTAAAAAAATTTCTACTCCAATAAAGCGCTTGCGGGAAAGTTTACAACCATCTGAAACAACAAATCCTGAGACAAACAATACACAATCTTTCGATGTTGTCAAGAATATTCAATTGAATGACAGCTCAGGGACTATAGATAGTCAGATACTCAGAGAAAAAAGGACTGGAGAATTTTATTTAAAGGTTGGAGATAATGATGATAATCCAAGTCGAATTAGTCAAGGAAGCCCATCAGAAGGATACACATTTCTCACAGGTTTTTATGACGATGATGATCAGTATAAACGATTATTTGTTGATACTAAAGGAAACTATTATGCTGATAGTTGTGAAGATATTCCAAATACAGAACTTCCAATGTCAAAAGCTGGTGCGCCAACAAAGAATTATAAAATATTTAGAGATAGTCAAAATACCCTTCATGTCCAGGTTGATAATCAGGTAATGGATAGCGTTATCTCTGAGTTTCCACCAAAAGGGGCCATAGTCCTCACAGATTATTCTATCAATAATAAGAAAACACGTTTCTTTCTTGATAGTAATGGAAACTACTATGCTGATAGTTGTGAAGATATCCCAAACTCAAGCTTTGATGTATCGTTAGTTGATGGTTCAACTCCAGATTGTAAGATAGTAAGAGGTAGCGATGGAAAACTTTATGCACAGATTGGTGATTTGGTAACAGAGCAACTTACTCAGAGTCCATCAGGAGCAACCACATCCTTCCTCGGAGAAATTCTGAATAATAATCAAAGAGAAGATATAGTTTTATGTGATGGTAAATTGTGTCTAAATAATTCTTCAAATAGTGCTAGTGGACTGACTAACCTAACAACAACACAACAACCATATAATTACACAGGTACTGGTGGCTGTGGATTAGGAAATACATCTCTTCTAGGACAACAGAGTGGGCTTTCTGGTAATGCTTATGGTAGTAGTACTTATGGTTCAAGTCTCTATGGCTCAACAAGTGGTTATGGAGGGACAAACAACGGCCTTTTAGGACAACAGTATAGTGGGCTCTCTGGTTATGGTAGTACTAATGGTTTAAGCTCTTATGGCTCAAGTGGTGGATTAGGACAATATCCATCTCAGTATGGTGGGAGCTCAAGCCTTTATAGTGGTAGTAGCGGTTATGGTTCGGGTCTTTATGGTGGATTAGGAGGAAACTATCCATATTCAAATCAATACCAACAGCTTACTGCTACTGATTTTTCAGGTAATCGGATAGATTTGTTTGTAGATAATCAAGGTCAGTATTTTAATTCTAATGGACAATCTATAAATTTGTTTACAGATAATCAAGGAAACACTTATCTCCCTGATAGTAGCAGTAGTAACGGATATAAACAAATATTTTTAAATAATCAGTTTAATAATCAGCAAGGGTATCCTACTGGCCTGGGTTACCAAAATTCATCATTCAATCAACCTTCAACCTTTACCGGTCCTCTTAGTTTATTCTTTAAGAGTCCTTTTAGTCCAGGTGCCCAATCTTTAAATCCTTTTGCCTCTCTAATAAATGCTCAGACTGCTGGGTTAGGGACATCTCAAACGCCAGCCTTAACACCACAACCTGTAACCCAAGCTACAACACAACCTGTAACATCCCCATCTCCTGTATCAAATTTAGATTTACTCCTTTTTGAGCCAACGAATGCTCAGACACCAATTTCAGGGATAGCAGCTTTATTTTTCCAGTGGCCTGATGGTACTGTAGGGACGTATGGTAGTTCTGATGGAACACCAACTGCTTACCTTAATAGCATATTAGGTGAATGGAGGACTCCTACTGTCCAAGCAGGTGGAGATTTTTTTACGGCTATTATACAGGATATCCAATATGTTCAAGATAATGCATATGATTTAGCTAATGCAGGAGTAAATCCTTCTTTAGAGGCTACGACTGATACTACAACTACAATTGATCCTCCAAATACTGCTAGTTCATATATTGGATCAGGAAGTAATATATTACCTGCTGTTCTTCCAGGTTCATCAAGTTTAAGTCTTACATCTAGTCAGTCAACTTCTAATTATGTTATGGGAAATCAATGTAAACTTGGTAACTCTTCTGATTCTCAGGATGAACATGATGAAGATGTAAATAATTCCCAAAAATGTCGTTATCGTTATGCACCTGCTGTTTCAGCAGTAAACCCTAATGTTCAACCACAACCAGCAGCAGTTGGTTTACCTGTAGTTTCTGCTACAATAGATATTACAACCCCTGTTGTAACAAATACTACTCCAGATGATCCAAATGGTCAAGTTAGTACTGCAGCAAGTTTTAATCAATCCCAAACTTATTCTAGTGTTATTTTAGGAACAGGTACAGTTCTACCAAATTATGATCCACTTGGTGTTTTGTCTCCAGTTACAAGAGGAGATCAATCATCTTATAATGCTTTTGATATTGGAGGAGGACTCAAAGTCGCATTGCCAGCTACTGTCATTCAGGGATCAGTCCAAGCCAGTCCTTCAGTAGTAGGGTATCCTCCTTATGGCCCAATGGTAAATGTTTCTAGAGGATATCAAGGAACTAGCTCTGTAATGCCAGGAAGTAGGCCGGTTGGAATGCCAGTCGGTGGAGGAGTGGGTAATCGAAATATAATTCCCATGAATGGTCCAGCTTTACGTACAGGAGGAAACCAGTAGTTCATTGCTCACAAAAACCAAAACACCAACCATCTCAAAAACGAAAAGGTGGAGTTAACTACCTCCACCTTTTCGTTTTCTCTATTTCAACTAACACCTAGCCCCTCATGGTCTAAATCACCATTTACCTCCTTTATATGCCTAAACCACTATGTTCCATGCTGGCACAGAGAGCAAAGGTATCTTCTCATCTATTATTTGAATAAGCCTATCATTGGAGACCACTAATCCTGCCAATAACGGCTTATCTAAGATTTCCTGAAGTCCTCTAAGATGACGAAAATCCTTTGTAGTCACATTTTCTGTCATCTTACATTCTATTGCTAAATAGCCATTTTCTAGTTCAATTAAGAGATCTACCTCTTTCCCATCAAAGGTTCGAAGATGATAAAGAGAAAGTGGCAATCTTAATGTCCTAACCTGCTTGTATATCTCAGCGACAACTGCTGATTCAAACTCATGACCTTCTACTAACCCTCTTTTTTTTAATACCCCTCTATAAATCCCAGGGTCTAAAAAATGTAGTTTTCCCATCTTGGCCAATCGTTTTTCTCTATTTTTAAAAAAAGCGGGCAGCATAATAACCTGGTAGCTCACTTCAAGGTATTGAAAAAATTTGTTAGCTGTTGGCGCTGAGACATTAGCCAGTTTAGCCACCTCAGAAAAATTGACCAGTTGTCCATTCTTCAAGGCCAATGCCTGTTGACATCTTACAAATGGTTCCAGATGATTCAGTTGGGCTATATCTAACAAATCTCTCTGAAGATAAGTAGTCTGATAGTCATTAAGCCATTGATAACTATCTTCTTCGTTAAAGGTCTCGTTGTAGATTGGTGGCATACCTCCAAATTTTAAGAATTTTTCAAAGACCATACGCACCCTGGATAGATATTGATCACTGTAATTTTGTGATAAGATAAGTTCGATTATTTTTTTAGGATCCTTCTCCTTAATCAATAGACTCAAAAGAGGTGGTTTAATATGGTCATCCCATGAATCAGTGGCAATCTCTGAGATGCTAAAGGGAAAGAGTTCACAAATTGCTACCCTCCCAGCCAAGGTTTCTTTTACTTTTTTAATAACCATTAATTGGCTTGAGCCGAGGATTAAATAACGTACCTTGTTATCCTGATCATAACAGGCCTTTAAGGTATCAAACAAGGAAGGAAGTTTTTGAATTTCGTCAATAATCGCTAGTGGATAACGAAACAACCAATCCTTGGCTGATAATCTTTGGAAATCAACCCGTTCAACAGGATCATCCATAGAGATATATTGATGATCAGGGAATAGGTGTCCGGCCAAGGTGGTCTTCCCTGTTTGTCTGGCGCCAGTAATGACGATAAATCGTCCTCGTTCTTTTTTATGTAGTTCAGAAAGATAATTTGTAATTAATCTATTTTTCATATTGTTTTTTGGCGTAAAATTTAATATTACATTTTTAATTTTACGCCAAAGTTAAAAAATAAGCAATATTTTTTTATCTCTTCTGCAACAATTAAGTCAAAATGAGAATTGCTGGATTTTATTTTGACAAATAGGTATAACAGTTATATTATATAATAATATGAGATTCAAAATATTCCCTTGATCAACTCTCTTTAGCCAAATAGGCTTCTCACTAAGATTCCTAGAGCGCCTAGAGTTAAAGCAGCAATTCTCATTTTGACTTATTTGTTGATGTGCCTCCAAAATTTGCTTCATTCGTAGAGTAGTCTTTTTGAATTTTCTAAGCTTGCTTCCCTAAATTGCCTAACTCGCTTCGCTCAAACAGAGACAATTTTACGGGAAGCTGCGCTAAGAAAATTTACAAAAAGCGGCATCCTTCATTAAGAGGCAAAAGTAGTTTACACGTTCTATTATTTAGACACGAATTTACACAGATTTTTTAAAAACGCTACTAAAATAATTAACCTAATAAACATTAAGTATTATATCTAACTAACGCTAATTAAAAGGTTTTAATCC
>JAZDLJ010000178.1:0-7369 GCA_043802115.1 bacterium
AAGTAGTTAGCTAATTTAGTTTATATACGCAACTATTTGATAATAATGGAACATTTTTTTCTTATACGTAATTCAGCATTGCCATCACATAACTTTTTGATATTGCTAAACATTGCTTTTGCAACTGGTAAACATGGGATTAAAAGAATTTATTATTCCTCTTCTTCTTTCGTTACTCTCTTTAATTCTAATTTAGTTTTAAGCTTATCTTTTTTCTTACTCTCTAAATTATACATAAAGCAAAAAACATGCCATAACTATCTTATTTTAATAAAAGCCCCCATCCTTATCGCATAACTACTTGAAGATAAAAGGATATATTAAGCTAAACTGTCCTCTATCGTCTTAAAATATCCTCTAGGATAGTCTGAATAACATCAACAAAGGTGACAAACAAGGATAGCAAAAAAAGATAGCAAAGACAGCCTCAAACAAGATAATTATTTAATTCTATTAAATATAATAAAAATCAAAAAGAATCTTACGCTATTTCAGTGACAAAAAAAGTCACTTCCCTCTTATCTTTTTCTGTAACAACCAATAATTCTTCTCAATACTCCCTGAAGATAACCCCTTTTCTTTAGCCTTATAATATATATCCAGGGCTTGCGCATACATCCCCTGCCTCCCATAAGCTACAATTAGGCCATTATATACTTCAACATCATTAGGATCATACCCCAGAGCCTTACTATAAAACTGGACAGCCCTTTTATAATCTTTAAGTTCATAGAAGGTTAATCCAATTGTCGTATATGCACGGGCGTACTCAGGATCTAATTCTATTGCCCTAAAATAATGCCTTAAGGCATCATCATAATTACCCTGCTTAGCCTGAACTAACCCCAGGGAAAACTCTGAGTATGATGATTTTGGCTGGGATTTAACAGCGTGTGTCCACAGTTTGAAATCATCCTGCCAGATATAATTTTGTCCATGAGCTGCTACTGAAAGGATTATGATTGTAACAACAGCAAATATCTTATATAAATATCTCCTGGTTACTAGATATCGTTTCTTCATCTCTTCCCAGATTATACCCAATAACAGGATACTCCCAAAGGAGGGGAGATAAAAAAACCTGTCAGCACACAGTATGTTATTCGGGATTATATTGGCAGTTGGGAGAAAAGAGAATATAATCCATCCGATAGACAAGAAGATAATTTTTCGGTTCTTCTCTGTCTTAACCTGTCTGATAATAAAACCCAGACAGACAAAGAAAATAAACAAACTAAGGATGGAGATCAGAAAAGGGATGAGTTCCTTTTTAAAGGTATATATTGGGGCCAATCTAACAGGGGAAAAAAAATTAAAAAGATACTGCCATAAGGCCTGCCCCATCTGGTAATAATAGGCGCCCTTATATCCTCTGAGTGTCGTGTCTTTAAAATAGAAAAAATTTAAAAAAAAGGAGGGGATAATTAAAAAAAGGTAGGGGAATGTCTTAAAGAAGACCTCTTTTTTAGAAAGACTTCGTTTATTAAATAAGAGAAGATACAAAAAAAAGGCCAAAGGGAAGGCCAGGACAGAGGGTTTGGATAATGTCCCTAAAAAAAAGAGGAGGAGAGAAAAGAGATAGAATAGTCTTTTATCTTTATTTATGTAAAGGATAAAATAATAAAAGGAAGAGAAGATAAAAAGCCCGGCTAATAACCCCTTCCTCTCCGCTAACCAGGCCACTGTCTCTGAATGAATTGGATGGACAGTGAAGACCAATGTCCAAAACAGGATCGCTTCTTTACTGGCAAGATCGGCTAATAAAAGGAAGAATATTTTATAGACCAGGATAACTGAGATCAGGTATATTAAGAGATTGGTAAGATGAAATCCGAAGGGATTATCTTTATATAAAAGATAATCCAGTTTATACGAGAGATCACGAACTGGGGAGTAGTGAGGGTTATTACCAAAGGTAAATATATCTGTCAGATTTCTCAAGGTTAAAGGGGACTTAATAGTTGGTTGATCTATTAGCCAATGATCATCCCAATCTAAAAAACCTCCGTAAAGGGTATTATGAAATACGATAACTGTTATTAATATTATTAGAAGAAGATTAAGATTGAGACTTAATGTCCACGGTGGTTGTCTAGCCATGTTTTAGTTTCCAAATCCTCTTGCACTGCATCTAAAGCCTCGATACATCTTATCCCAATCTATTGTCCGAAGCGCCTTTTTATTTATTACAGTATAACCTGATTGAGAATCCGCTATATGCCAATAACCTGAAGCTATCTTTGTAAATAGAGAAAGAAAACCATTCCCAAAATACCTAACCTTTGGGATTTTCCGATAAGCCTCTCCTGTAAAAAGCCTGTTTCCCTTAGAATAATCAGCTTTATCTTCAACAACAGGATCAAGTAATAATCAGCAATTCTCATTTTGGAAAAGTTAGTGAAAAAGTCAGCTTGTGCAACCAAAATTTTGACGAAAATACTACCTATCCCCGAAGGGGATTAATGTGAATAGCCGTGGGTTTTAACCCACGGTAAGGAATAAAAACATTTTTCGACCCTGGAGGGGTCGGACAAAAGAGGTTAACTTATACCTAATATTAGTCCGACCCCTCCAGGGTCGAGGTTTGTTGGTTTAATCTCTTCCATGGGTTGAAACCCATGGCTATTCACATTAATCCCCTTCGGGGAAAATAAAAGGTAAGTCTTACTGAAAGCCAAAATTTCGGTCATAAAGGTCAAAAAATTTCAAAATGAGAATTGCTGTCTTTAATATCTACATCTTTTACAAAATCTAACTGACTTAAGGCAGAAAGAAGTTCATCAAAAAATTTTTTTATATCCATTGTATTCTTAACTCTTCGTTGTATTTTTTTAAAGTATCAAGCCGTTCCCATTCCCAAAATTCCCTTTCTATTTCATACGAAAAAATATCATTTCCTATCTCATTTTTTTTATTTCTTTCTAAAAATTCATTGAACGACATCTTCCACTTACCCTCAAATTTATCTATCTCTTTATTTATTTCCGCAAGCTTTAAATCTAAATATTCATGAAATACTTTCCTCAGTGCCATATCCATATCTGCCATTCGTGTTACTTTTAATAAAAATTCTCCTAATTTTGGTGATAAATTAAACATTTTATTCAAACCTTCCTTAAAAATTTAATTCTTTGGCATCCTTCATCTTCCCTTAGTTTCGCCCGCAATTCTTTTACATATAGGCTTTCCATATTAAATTAAGTTTTGAATTTCACCCTACTTTAACTCCTTATTCGCCTCCATATCAAACCACATCGCAAAAAGATTAAATAAACTAGCACTCATAAAAGAAAAAAACGCTGCTAGGGCATTTATAGATGGAATGTTCCCTACGGCACTGGTGTATTTAAATGGGATTCATTTTTCCCCGTGTTTATTGGGTTTGCAGAAATCTTATTAGAGCGAGTTTTGGCAATTTTAGAGAAGCGAGCTTAGAAAATTCAAAAAAAACTACTCTAACGAGCGAAACAAAGATTTCTGCAAACCTAATAAGAGAGCCTCTTAGAGAATCCCATCTAACTACACCAGTGCCTCAATATCTGATTGCTCATTTAAGTAAAGTAAAACCGTATTGCTTAGAAGCTTCCACAAAATGATAATCATACCCAAATGCTAAAAAACAATTCTCTTTTTTCATTAACAACATTGAAGAACAATCAACTACACCCCACGTTTTATCCTGGTACCTCCAAAAAATACTAATTGCTTGATCTTCAATATTTTTATCTATTCGTAAAACTTGGAAAAACTCATTATTACTCAATATTTCCCAAAGATTCTTTGCTGTTTCATAACTCGCTCTACTTTTTAAGATACTTATCGCTTCATATGATACCCAATTGCTAGTTATAAATCTTTTACCTTCTTCAAGTAATTGTTCATAGAGCTTCCAAGCGGATTTATGATATTTATCTTTCTTGTGATATAAGGCTATCCAAACTGAGGCATCAATAAAAATAACCGATGACGTATGTTTCATTTATATTTCTCACGAAATTTTTCTGATAAATCTTCAGGCCCAAGGTCAGTTATAAATTCCTTTATAGTAAGGGCTTTTTTTATTTCTTCATTAAGTTTCTGAGGTCTTTTCCCTTTAGATGAAATTTTTTCAATAACGACTCTCACCTTAGCATGAGGTTCTAGTTCTAATATTTTGATTAATTTTTTTGGTAAAGAAAGGCGTCCATCCACCATTACTTCAGCAATATATTCTTCTGATTTCAATTAAATCACCTCCATTTAGGATATGACCTAGCGTAAATATTCAGTCACTGGATCAAGCAATGCTGGGAGATCATTAGGATTCATCTGCCCATCTCCATCCATAATAACAGCTAAGTTAAAATCATTATCCCTCGCCCACTTATAACCAGTAGCAATAGCACCACCAACGCCTTGATTAATCTCATGCTGAATAAGTACTATCCTTTGACTGTTATTCATGAAATACTTTTCTCAGTGCCATATCCATATCTGAAATTTGTGTTACTTTTAATAAAAATTCTCCTAATTTTGGTGATAAATTAAACATTTTATTCAAACCTCCAGTGTGTTGGTTCACAGGGTCTACCAAACATTTTACAGACAGCACAATTTGAATCAATAACTCCTAATTTTTTTCGAATAATTTAACATTAATTAAGTTATCCTTAAGTTTTTTAGAGTTATAAGCTCCATAGTAAAGCTCGCTTAAAGTAAGAAATGAGATGTGTAATTTATCAAGTCCAACAGCTATCACTTTCATTTCAACATTTTTATTACCCTTTATCCAATAAATACAGATATTAGTATCTAAAAGATATCTCATAATTCTACCTTACGTTCCCCAAAACCTGTTCTGTGTGAATAAATATCCTTTATTATCTCCTCGGCACTTCGTTCATCCTTCCAGATTCCACAAAGCCCACTAGCCTTTTTAATATGTTTTTTTTTTACCTTTATCACAGAGATACCTTCTTGTAAGGAGTGAAGTATTTTTATTACCTGTGGTATTACTTCCGTAGGGATTCTACGTATTTCCTTGAGAATTATCTCTTCATGTTTAGTCTCAGTTTGCATAATGTCCCTCCTTTTTTTACTAGTCTATAAATAGCATATTGAAAGAACGCCAACTTTTACTCAAGGTTCTTAGATTTACAATTAGGGCAGCTAGTATTTAAAAGTTCCATATAATCTACCTCCTTAAAGGATTAATGTTAAGTTACTTAAGTAGATTATATCGTCAACTTTTTAAGATTTATTTAATAAAATTTACAAATAATTAACTAATCCCATTGAACTGAACCAGTGCCTAATAGGGCACTTCCGTTTAAAACAATACCTTCATCTTTAATATCTACATCTTTTACAAAATCTAACTGACTTAAGGGCATCCTTCATCTTCCCTTAGTTTCGCCCGCAATTCTTTTACCGAGAGCCTTTCCAGGTTCTTTTTAGCAGATACACGCATTTTTTTCAACAATTTTTAGTAGAGTTTAAAATGGCTAAAATTTTCCTTCTAACCCATTGAAACTATTTCACCATACTTTTTGAAGAGGATACTAAAAGATTATGGGTTAAGGCAGTTCATCTTAAATACTATACCAATAATAGGCTTTTAAACACTTTTTGTAATTGCTCAGGTTATTTTTTTCTTTAACTCTTCAATCAATCTATCTTTTTCCTCTAGTATTTTTTTATTTTCCTCAATTGCTTTATCCTTTTCCTCAATAACCTTCTTATTCTCCTCAATTGCCTTTTTATTCTCCTCGATGATCTTCTCTTTTTCCATTATTATCTCACTCTTCCTCAAGATTACCCGTTCCATATCCTCTAATTCCTCTACTATCTCATCTTCCATATCCATATTGTCCCGTACCTTTGGCTCTTCAATCGCCCGTTGTAATCGCCTTATCACATCCCTGTACTCTAGCGGATAATCCTCTTCCTTTATCTGTAAGATATGCTGATCACTGGTTCTATTGCTTTGATCAAAGATGCTTAGCAGCTTCTCTAATTCATTCCGCCTTTTGGCCTTTAAATAGGGTATCTGGATTATTACACTATCGTGGGTCAGACTCTCGATAAATTCCTCCCTTTCCTTGATCTCCTGTCTTGTTGCCCGATCTGTGTAGTTCCGCTTTACCATGATTACTGGAACATTTGTATGCTCTAGGGTATGGCCTAAGAGATATATTGAAAGGATTGGAATCGCCTCTTTTCTCTCCTTGCCATTATCTTCCACCCTCTTGATTGCGTTATTTTCGTTCAGGTATTGTTCCCCCAGATACCTCCTAAACCTCATGATATCTGTTGGGTATTTTGCCTTTTGGATCTCGATAATGACCTGTTTATAGCCTGCCTTGGTCTTTATCTTAGCTGAGAAATCCAAACGGTACACTGTTAGCGCTTGCTTTTCCAGCTCGATATGTCGCTCTTTGGGGAGGAATTGGAGTTCGATAATATCTTCTTCTATTATGCTTGAAATCATTAACTTTGCAACCTTATTGTCATCCATCAGGTATTTAAATACAATGTCATATATGGGATTTGCTATCTGCATCTTAAGGTCTCCTTATTTCCAGTCGCTTATCTCTCAACTTCTTGTTCTTATCTGTTAGTTATCTAACTGTTATCTTTTTTAGTATAGCTAATTATCTATTTATTAACAAGGAGAATCTGTGTTGCTTCAGATTATTAACAAGGAGAATCTGTGTTGCTTCAGACGGAATCGGAGTTTTCTTCAATTTGAGATAGCAAAAAAATAATGACATAAAAAACACTAAACAGTAAGCTAAAAAATAGTTATTTGGGATTACTATTTGATATTATTACAAGATATCCCAAGATCAAAATTCCGCTAAGTGACAAAAAATGGCAGGGGAAAGAAGAAGACAAGATAAAGAAAAGAAGTCAGACTCCAGGCCGAGGACGATTAACTCGGATTAATTGATTAGAAAAAGTAGTATTTTCTTCAACAGTAGTATGTATTCGTTTTGCTTGATCAATAAAATTTGGATCAAATGTACATACAATTATTCCTTTATGATCTAAATTTTTATTATGTAATTGAATGAAATGCTTGCGATTGAGCGTTAATAAAATGCGTCCTTCATTTACAGCAAAAGCTAAGGCTGCCTCATCAGGCAGTCATTGTCCAGCCTTTCCAGTTTCTTGGATAGTTAGAACATTATGGCCTAATCTTCGAAGTTCCTCAACGACGGGTAATGGGAAATTTTCATTTGAATAGAATAGACATCTTTCCAATTAAATTTGGCTCTTAATTGTGTTTCAGGTTGTTATTGTAACAGTATATTTATGTTTTTCCCCTTTTTGCCCCGAAGGGGCATCTCATATGCTGCTCCGAAGGAGCTTCTCATACTAGCCCAGG
>JAZDLJ010000189.1:0-7488 GCA_043802115.1 bacterium
ACCAGCATGTTAAGGCATAAAGGCATTGAAACACAAAGTTTTTTAAGATTTTTTTTGTTTTTTCCTTTGTGCCTCTGTGCCTTTGCTACTTTGTGCCTTAACAGTTAGTTACAAAATTAACCTGCATTATTTTAGGAAAACTTAAGTTGGAGTAATATAGCCAAAATAAGGTTATAAAAATAATTGCTCCAATATAAAACTTTTCATTATTCTCAATCTCCTCTTACAAAGAGCCCATTTCCTAAGATAGAATGAGAAAGTAATGTACCTTCATTTATAATTTCGTTTTCCCACAAGACTGTATTGTGAATCTTTGTGTTACTTCGGATGTGGCAGTTATCCCCAATAACTACGTATGGACCAAGGACTGCCCCTGATTCAATTTTAGAATTATCACCAATCATTAACGGCTTAATAAGGTTAACGGTAGGATCAAGAAAAATGTTTTTACCAATCCATATCCCAGGCTCTACTTCATGGATATTATTATATACAGTAAATCTTCCTTGCAGTATTTCTCTATGCGCGTCCAGATACCTTTTAGGAGTTCCAACATCTTGCCAATATCCCTTATTCATTAGATAACCATAAATCAACTTTCCTGCTGATATAATCTGAGGGTAAGTCTGATCACTAATTGAGACAAACATATTAGGAGTAATATAATTTAAGACCGCAGGTTGAAGGATATGTATCCCAGTAAACATCATCTTTCTTAACGGTTCCCCCTCCCAGTTTAGTTTACCAAGGAATTGTCTGACAATACCCGCTGAATCTACCTCTATTGCCCCATATTGGTCTGGACTGTTATTTTTACGAAGAACCATTGTAACCATAGCCTTCTTCTGATAGTGAAAATCAATTACCTCTTGAAGATCAATATCAACTAAAATATCACTATTGATGACCAAAAAAGATTCTCCTTTTAAAAAATCCTCTACCTTTTTTATGCCACCCGCGGTTCCAAGTATTTCTGGTTCATAAGAATAGGATATTTTCATCTCAAGATTAGATCCGTCACCTAATAATCCTTTTATTAGATCTGAAAGATAGTGAATATTTATTATTACTTCTTCAATCCCATATTTTTTAAGCAATAATAAATTATATTTAATTAATGGAGTATTGGCAACTGGGATAATAGCCTTAGGCATATTTTCAGTTAAAGGTCGTAATCTGGTGCCATAACCTGCGGCAAGGATCATCGCTTTCATATTACCTCAATGTTCCTTCGGGTTTAAAATCACCTTCAAGATATTCGTTATAAATCGCTACATTGCCTGTTAATGGTTTTATAGACAACGTAACGATATCTTCCTTGTTAGCAAGATGGATTACTGTCTTCTCTACTAAACCATTAGGAGCAAATTCTGTATAGGTCTGACCTTCAATTATCTTACCAATATGGTAGGTCATAATATCTTTATATTTTACACCCCTTGTTAATCTCTTTCTTCTCCCCAAAACACTTTTATCTTCAACATATTTTTCCTCTTTATCCTTATAAGTCAACCAGTATTCCCCTGAAGAAAAGTCATAATTCAAACGAACCTTGGTATGTTTAAGGGCTGCCTGTGAATTAGCCTGTCGTATCATTCCTGATAAATTACGGGCTGAGGCATTCAATCCAGTTGTTGGTAGATTATTTTCCAGCATTGGTAAAGAGATAAGAAAGAATAATCCTAATAAGAAGCAGACAATTGCTAATTCTATGAGGGTAAAACCATCTTTTTGGATAGCCTGATTCATCATATTGTTTACTATACTACTCCAACTTTGGCTTTTCACCCTTTCATCATCGTTAAATAGGCCTCGATAAACCGATCAATATCTCCATCTAATACAGCACTTACATTTCCAATCTCTACCTTTGTCCGATGATCTTTAACTAATTGATAAGGTTGCATAGTATAAGATCTTATCTGATTTCCCCAAGATATCTCTGCCTTTTCTCCTGATCTCTTTTGAAAATCCTTTTCCTGTTCTTTTTTATAATAGTCATATAACCTCGATCGCAATATCTTCATCGCCTTTTCTTTATTCTTATGCTGTGATCTCTCATTCTGACATTGGACAACTATCTTAGTAGGTAAATGAGTAATCCTCACGGCAGAGTCAGTCACGTTTACATGTTGCCCCCCTGCCCCACTTGAACGATAAGTATCAATTCTCAGATCTTTTTCATCAATATCAACATCAATAGTCTCGTCAATCTCTGGATAAACAAATACTGCGGCAAATGAGGTATGCCGTCTCTTATTAGCATCAAACGGAGATATTCTTACTAACCTATGAATCCCTGATTCACCCCTTAGATAGCCATAGGCATAATCACCAGAGACTGTGAGGGTTACACCCTTTATCCCTGCCTCTTCTGCAGGTTGATAATCAACTAACTCTGTTTTATATCCTTTTTTTTCTGTCCATTTCAAATACATACGCAACAATATCTCTGCCCAATCTTGTGATTCAGTACCTCCTGCACCAGGGTGAATAGATATAATTGCATTATTATAATCATACTCTCCATTAAGCAAGATACGAAGTTCAACCTCCTTTATTTCTTTATCAAGAGAGCTAAGTTCAGAATTTATTTCCTTTGGGAGTAAATCTTCACCTTCTTCTTCTGCTAATTCAAATAATATAGAAAGGTCTTCTTCTTCTTTGGTTAGCCTATCAAACAATTCAATCCAATTTACCAAGATAGTTCTTTCTTTACTTATCTCTTGAGCAACTTTAGAATTATTCCAAAAGGTTGTTTGGCTCATAGTTTTCTCTACTTCAGTAAGTCTTTTCTTTTTGACAGGTAAGTCAAAGACAGTCACTAATCTTCTTTAACTTTTCAGTTAGCTCGATGTATCTGTCATGTAACTCTTTTAGCATCAATTAATCCTCCAATTTTAAATTATCGCCCTTCGATCAAAAATTTCCGAAACCCGCTCAACCTAAGTAAAGGATATCCCACTAACAATCCGAAACAAAGCATTCCAAAAATATCGCCATACATTGTATAAAATGTCTTCTTTCCTTTTTTAATATCTAACCTCTCTGTTAAATATAACATTTTAAATATTGGGGTACTATTTACTATATTTCCTACCCCATCAATAAAACCTGAAATACCTGTATTGGCACACCTTACTACACTACACTTATTTTCTACTGCCCTAAAAACAACCATAGAAAAATGCTGATAGGGAGCTGAGCTCCTATCATACCAGGCATCATTTGTAAGATTAACAATAAGGTTAGCCCCTTTTTTTACAAATTTTCGTACTAGATCAGGAAAGATAATCTCAAAACAGATCACTGCGCCTAATTTACTATTTTTTATATTCATAAGGACATATTCTTTACCTGAACAAAAATTACCAACCTGAACAACTAACGAATCCAAGAAAGTTAATATATTGCTGAAAGGAATATATTCACCAAATGGCACTAGATGTATTTTATCATATTTATTTATTAGTTCACCTTGTGGTGATAGAAATAAAGCGCTATTATAAGGCAGATAATCCTTACCATTTAGATCATATCTTGGTGTGCCAAACAGAATAGGTCTATTCGCCTCTTTTATTAGATTAATTATCCGATCCTTGTATTCTCCTCCCTCTTGAAAAAAAAAGGGAACAGCAGTCTCTGGCCAGACAATTATTTCTGGATCATCTTGTAAAGATTTTTTGGTTAAATCTTCATATATTCCTACAGTCTCACTTTTAAAAACAGAATCCCATTTTAAACTTTGAGTTATATTCCCTTGGATAACCGATACTTTTAACTGCTCTTTTACCTCTCGCATATTATATTCCTTAATTCTAAGATACCCATATATATAACATATTCCAATAATAGCGATGATAGAAATCAGCCCTTTGATAATAGAATTCCTCTCCTTTTTGGAAATATTAAAGTGAGTGCCCAATAAAAAGGTTCTAATAAGATAAGCCAAGATTGCATTTACTAAGACAATCATAAATGATATTCCATAAACACCTATGGTATCTGCAAGTTGTATTATCTTTAAAAATTTATACTGTGAGTATCCAAGACTAACCCAAGGGAAACCAGTAAAGAACCATGACCTCATATATTCAAGACCTGTCCAGCCTATTGGGATAGCTAGAATATATAAAATAGGACATCTCTTCTTTAAATCATATATCACAATTGTAAAAATTCCTATATAAAGAGACATATACACAACTAAAAGGACTAATAAAGCCAGGCTAAGAAGATAATTTATCCCTCCATAGTTATGCATGGCAATTATAACCCAATATAGGGTTGCTGTATAAAAAAATAATCCTGTAAGAAGACCTAATGAAAAGGCTTCTTTTCTACTCGCTACATCTTCTAACGCGATAAGCATGGGCACCAGAGCGATCCAGGCCAGTAACCCCATGTCAGGTTTCGGAAAGCAAAGAAATAATAAAATCCCTGAGAATATTGCCAGGATAAATTTAAAGTTTTGATGTGCCTTTGACATTTTTCAACCTGTGCGATCAAAATTTTATCGTAAACAACGATAAATACAAATTACACAAACTTAACAAATAGAATGTTTAGTTCTTTGAAAAAATTATTTTTATTCGTTAAAATGGTCAAAAGGGGAAAAAGACAGGCAGGAAGAAGACATCTTCCCTTTTAAAATGCAGAGCCTTCGAGCCACTGATTATACATACTATCCAATGTTTTTTCAATTGTTTGAAGAGAATCTTCTACCAAATGGCGAAAATCCTTGTCAATCTTATGATATTCTTCTTGTAGCTCTTTTATAAATTTATCTTTAATATTTCGAAGGTCTTTTATTTTTTCTTCTACATCAAAAGAGTTATATACCTCTTTCAATTTTTCTAAAGATAAATGCGCCTCTCGAACCTTTTCTTTATAGACACTTTTTATTGATTTAGCCCGATTCTTAAAATTATCCACTGCTATAATCTCTTGGGTAATCTTAAAAAAATGATGTCCTATAATCGCCTGTCGTATTGCCTCTGGAAACATCCTAGGCTCAGTTATAAAAGATTTAATTACAAATTCTAGATAATAATGACCATATTTGGTAAATGTTTGCCTAAGTAGAGACTTAACAAGGGCTAGTACCTCAGCAAACCTCACCTGACGGGAAGAATGTTGATGCGGGTGAAGATTATTTAAAAAGGTTAAACACCGTTCGAAATAGGCCTTTGGATTATAGATGTTAGTCAGGATATATTTATAGCCACTTATTAAAGTATTCAAATCCATCTTTGGTTTAAAATTAAGCTGGAGATCATGGGTATTATTTCCGCTTGAATCTTGAACTAATCTACCTTCTTTTTCAAGACGGCGATAAAGCTGGGTGTTAGGTAAGGCAGTCAATAAACCAACCATTGCCAGGACTATGCCAGATTTTTGGATAAACTTTATTTGACGTTCAAAGATATCAGGGGGATCATTATCAAATCCAACAATAAATCCACCTGTTACTTCAATCCCTTTGCTTTGAATCTTAATTACACTATTAAATAAGTCTTGTCTTAAATTCTGTGTCTTTCCTGTACTTGCCAGGGTTTCATCAACAGGTGTTTCAATCCCTAAAAATACCATATTAAAACCTGCAACGCTCATCAAATCTAATAGATATTCATCAGCAGCCAAATTAATGGATGTCTCGGTAAATAACTCAAAAGGGTATTTTCGTTCTTTCTGCCAATCAGCAACTATGGGTAAAAGTTCTTTCACCTTTCGTTTATTTCCAATAAAATTATCATCTACAATAAATACTGCCCCACGCCATCCTAGAGAATAAATAGTATCAAGCTCACGAATCACCTGCTCATTATTCTTAACTCGTGGTCTTCGGCCAAACATCTCAATAATATCACAAAACTCACAATTAAAAGGACACCCTCGAGAATATTGTAAGGCCATACTCCCATAACTATGCATAGGGATTAAATCAAAACGTGGGATAGGGGTGGTAGTAATATCCGCCTTAACTGATGAGGAATAAACATGTTTGGCTTTATTGTTTTCCCAATCTTCTAGAAATTGTGGGAGGGTTATCTCTGCTTCATTTAAGACAAAGTAATCCACATTCTCTATACTTTTATAGGAAGAGGTCGGATAAGGTCCTCCGGCAACTACTGATTTACCTAGACATTTACATCGTTCAATAAGTTTATTTAAAGAATCCTTCTGGACAATCATCGCTGAGATAAAGACTAAATCTGCTGATGCTATGACCTCATCTGATAACGGCATAAAATTTATATCAATGAGTTCTACTTTATAATGAGAAGGTAGCATTGCTGCAACAGTTAATAAACCAAGCGGTGGAATTGATGCCTTTTTACCAACAAATGGCAAGGCATATTTAAAACTCCAATATGTAGGAGGTATTTCTGGGTATACTAATAAAATCTTTTTCATCTAAAACTCTCTACCTTATTATTTTTTATTAACCAATGGTTAATAATATGCTAACTTAAATATACTCACATTATCTACTTCTTTAACTTTTTTTATTAGAAAGCACAGGTAGTAAATACCTAATCACCCTCTTTTTTTATAATATCATAAAAATCAAATGTAGCAAATATAAAAATTTAACATTTTTTATTTTCTCTGATTAAAAACTTGTCCCAAAATTATTCGACCTGTGCGACTAAAATTTCGGCATTATTAGTCTATAATTGAAATGCTTTGAGATCAACACCCTCCGCAACTCCTTAAAGCTATTTTGGGCATCTGTTGTCTTGAAGATATCTATTTGTTTGATGTAGAATTTATTTTTTAGGGTCAGTTGGAGTTCTTCTAATAAGTTTAGTCTTCGGCTACAAGTCCAAGACTAAATTGGTGAGAATCAAGAATCCTCGTCAGTTCTCTGCCTATCCCTGAACTTGCGCCAACTATTATAGCTTTTTTCATCTAAAATATGGCATCCTTCATTTACTAGTTTACACTTTTAGGGCGTATTCTTTAGAAAGAAAAAAAACAAAAAACTTTTTAGACACGGATTAACACAGATTTACACGGATTAAAACCTTTTAATTAGCGTTAGTTAGATATAATACTTAATGTTTATTAGGTTAATTATTTTAGTAGCGTTTTTAAAAAATCTGTGTAAATCCGTGTCTAAATAATAAAAAGTGTAAACTACTTTCGCCTCTTAATGAAGGATGCCAAAACGTTAGGAAATAACTTATATTACTTTTTAATGATCCTGCAAGAATGCTAGATTTAGATTGAATTCAGAATGAAAAATAGTATAATGAATAATATGGGACAAGCCTTATTACCCAAATTTGTACGTAATCACTACGAAATACACGAATGGAAGGTATCCTCTTCAAATTTCATGGTAACTAAATTAAGTTAGAATTTAACCAGGTTTTGTTTTTAGCCCTGAAAGGGCGTTATATACTAGCCCAGGGCGTTGCCCTGGGCTGATATATAACGCCCTTTCAGGGCTAAAAACTAAAAAAAAATTGCCCTGAACAT
>JAZDLJ010000206.1:0-10176 GCA_043802115.1 bacterium
CTTTAGAAAGGATAACAATTATGTTTCCCCTCCTTATAGTGAGGCTGAATTAAAAATCTCAGAAAAATCATTTCAAGATGGATCAAACATACGTAGAATAACTACTAATAATTGGTATTACGAGTTTGATAACTCTGGAAAGATTAACTACATAATCTCAAAGGGAAAAAATTTTACTTTGAAATTTGAGTATGAAGATTCAAAGATTAAAACGGTAATAACATTGCAAGAAAAACAGCCAAAACATAAATTAGTATTTACTTATCGATCTGATCGACAGACTATTATTGATAACATATCCCTGGTAGATGCAGATAATAATGCTCCCAATGAATACCTGCAAAAGGTAAATTTTGGTTATGATGCTGGCTATAATTATTATTTAACCAGCACTGAAAGCACTATTGATAATAAATCTTGTGGGGAGATAAGATACCAATATAATAAAAAAATTAACGATGTGATTCCTGATGCAAGTGACACAACCAGGATATTAACTAATATTATAGAGCCTGTTACTCAAAATATTACTAAGATGACAGGGATATCATATAAGGGTGAACTTGATTCCTTTGCTTTTTATAATGTCAGTGGTATTGTTACCAAACTTAAAGTAGATACTGTAACCGAAACTATTACTTATCCAAATGATAATAAAACTGAGGAATTGACCACAACTTATAATTATAACGAATTAAAGGCTTTTACTGCTCCAGCTTCTACTGAAACAATAGAGGTTTTAATAGAAGAACGAAATGAAAATTCTGTAAAGATCAAAGAAGAGAAAGAAAAAATCACCCAGACTAACAATATTGATGAACAGACAGGTCGACCAACTCAAGAGACGATTACAGATAATAAGATTACAGATACTAATAATAACACTAAGACAATCATCCTTTCTTATTCTAAAAAAGAGCCCTGGGAAAAACAATGGTATGCTGATTTAGAAGGAAAAGAAATCAGGGATATTGATGATGGCAGTGGAAAAAAATATAGGTATAAAAATAGTTATACCTATGATGACACTACTAAAACTTTAAAAGATATAAAGATACACACTACTGATTCTACTGAAGAAAACCATGTCTATACTAATAATGAACTTCGTTCTCAAGAAACACGATATTATAATCCTGACTTTCAAGACCTCCCAACCTCTGTAGACCTTAACGGCCAGATTCAGAGGATTGAATATAAACCTAATTCTCCCCAGATCGACTGTACCTTTATTGATTTAAATAATAATGGTATTTGCGATTCTACCTCTGAACCAAAAACTACCTATAGTTACAATTATGATCAAAGTCTAACAGATGATATCCCTTGTGGAGGTTATAAAATAACAATAACTGATCCTATTGGCAATCTCTCCTCCACAATTCATGACTGGAAAGGAAGACCAATCAAATCATGGGATGAGATTAAAGGTAAGAAGGTTAATCTTGTGGAAATTGAATATGATAATCTTGATAGAAGAATTAGAAGTACAATAAAAGATATTGTAGATGGAAATGAGGTTGCTACTGATAGAGTAGTTGAGTATGGATATGATATCAGAGACAGGCAGGTTTCTCAAACCACCTATTATACTGATTATTCTGATAGTAATAATCCGAAGTTAGCTGCTGCTATTACAAAAATATTATATGATGCCTTTGGAAGAAAGAAAGAGGTTCATGACAACAGAGAGAATATTATTGAGAGGTATACTTACAATTGCTTAGACCATATTCTTAAAAAATATGATTCATTCAATAATCCTTTTGCCAGTTATATAAAAGGTTCATTAGGAAAAATAAAGGAAGAGACTGATAAGTTTGGGAATACAACCTTTTACGAATATTATTCATGTACTGATAGTCCTGTAGGAGCCCGCCTGAAATTAAAGAGTATAATAGATGATCATAATAACAAAGTTACTATTGAATATGATGACCTTGGGAACAAGAAGAGTGAAAAGAAGGATGCCCTGGCAGGATCAGCGTGTCTGGCTACTGAGTATAAATATGATTTAGCCGGGAACCTCCTTTGGAGTAAAGACCCCAAGGGGATCAGGACATTTAATTTCTACGATCAGGCAGGTCGTAGCCGATTAGTTTTAAAGGAATTAAATACTAATACCTCTTATCAAAAAGATGTTGCCCTTAATAGTGATGCAGCAATAAATGTTACCACTTTTCTCTCTGATACTATGCAGACAAAACTTGGGACATCTTTTGATACCTTTATCTCTGATTTGAATTCAAGAGGATTGAACGCTGGAATTAAATGTGACTGCAAGATACTATCAATTACTGAATATAATAGCCTGGGAGATACCATAAGCTCCTGGGATGCCAATTTTAATAAGACTTCTTATAAATATTACCCTGAAAATGGAAGGCTTAAAAAGATTACCTCCCCAGATCAGAATTGGATAAGATATGTCTATGATGATCTGGGAAATAAACGAGATATCTATAGCACCAGTTATCCATTAGCAATAGGAAAAGAATTAGGTTCTAGTTCATCCTCAGATACAAAGAGAAGAGAAAAAAAGTCTGTTGAAGACACAGCTACTTTAACAAAAGAGCGAACTGAATATTATGTAATCAAATTTACTTATTATGAAGGAAGTGAGAAAAATCTTCCTGCTGACTTCCCAAAAGGAGTAAAGCTCAAGGAGACAATCATCTACCCTGCTGCTAAAGGAAGTACAAGTGATTATTCAACTGTAAAAAGTAGTTATAACTATAATGACCAAGGAGATATTGAATCAATTACTGATGAGAATGGTCAAACCACCTGGAATGAGTATGATATTACTCATCGAATAAAAAAAAGATATCTTATTGTGAATAATGGAGAGATGAGAGATCTCCCGCTTAATGCCAGAAAAACAGATATTAATCAAGATGGTAAAGCTTATATTCTTTTAGCTGAATTTGAGTATAACTCTTTAGGGGATATTACAAAAGAGACAGACGCCCTGGGCAAATCAACCACCTATGACTATGATTATCTTACAGTTACAATTAATCCTTTTAATAATACTTCGAAGAGATCAAATACCTGGGATTCAAGCAAACCAGGGTCTCCAAAATATATCTATATAAAAAAATCTCAAACTGATGCAGAAGGTAATGAGACAAGATTTTACTATGACAAATTTGGGAGAATCTTTAAAGAAGGAAGGGTTTTAGTAGAAGGAAGCAGATATTCTAATCTCAATTTTTTAGGGGAAGAGATGAATATAAGCGAGACCTGTTTTATAAAAGATGATGTCTTACTCTATGCAGAAAATGTATATGATGATAATGGAAATATAACCAGAACATATACTGGGAAAAAGATAGGGGGAAAAAGAGTCAATATTAACTATGAGTATGATGAGTTTAATCGAAGGATTAAGGAGTATGATCCCACTACACTAGACAAAACTAATCATTTCTTAAAAGAAACTACTTATGATGGAAATGGAAATAGGCTGGAAGAAAAAGTTTATTATGATCCTGATGATTATGACCCTGATGATAACTCAAAATGTTATACTACCCAATATACCCATGATGAAATGGATCGTTTAATCAAAACTGTTTATGCCGATGGTATTATTGAAGAGCAGCATTATAATGGAACAGGAGAAAGGGATTGGGAAAGAAGAGGAAAGCCTGAAGAATCAGAAAAATCCGAGGAGACTAAAGAATCAGGAGATGGATCAGAGGATAACAGGTGGAAGATAATTCACTATATGTATAATCCCTATGGGATGTTGTCGAAGAAGGTTGTAATCCTGAAGAAAGATTCAGCTTATCCTGGTTCAGATATTAAAGGTAAAATTATTCCTAATGATTGTTATCTTACCGAATTTCAATCACCTGCACCAACAGGGTGGTTGACAGGTTTTAGCAACAAAGGGCTTATTATAAAAGAATATGCTTATATAACAAAGGATGATCTGGGGAAAGACGGAAACGAAGGTGGTATTGGTAAACCTAAGTGGATCAGGGATGCAAATGGATTAAAGACCTTATATATCTACGACGAATACAATCAGCAGAAAGAGGTCTATCGTGAGTTGAAAGAAGAATCCCAATATAAAGGATTAAGTTATACTATCTGTAAAAAATGGGATGTAGATAAAGCTATAAAGGTAGGGAGTTTTAATTACGATCTTATGGGAAATAAGATCGAGGAGAGAAAAGAGATTGTAGATGGTAAAGGTGTAAAAACCCTCCTTTGCACTAAGTATAAATATGATGTAAAAGGACAATTGCGCAATGTTTATCAATTAAGTAAGGATGGCAATAATATCTTAATCTCGACTATCAACTATGATGACTTAGGTAATAAGATTGAGGAAATCGATGCCAATAACAATCACACCTACTTTTCCTATGATGAATTTGGCCGTCTCGAAGACCAATGGAAAGAATTCGATTCAACCTCAAGTTATGCTCAATTTAATGACTCTGGTAAGATTTTTCTTGTTAGAAATGCCTATGACGGGGCAGGAAATAAGATCTTTGTCCAGGATGCTGATGAAAAGTCTACCTGGTATATTTATGATGAGAGAAACAACAATACTGAAATTCAGAGAAAGATTGGTAATAGCTGGGAAAAGATGATCTCCTTCACCTATGATAGATTAGGTAATAAAAGATCAGAAGAAGATGCCGGAAAGGACAGTGTAGTGTATGATTACGATTGTTATGGGAATGTTACTGAACAACGAATCAAAGGTGCAGAATTTTATGAAGGAGCTGAGTTAAAAACAGAAGATCTAATAACCTCTATTTTTTATGACATCTCCGGGAACAGAAACAAAACAATTGATCCTGCTGGAAAGATTACAGAATACCTCTATGATGAATTAAACAAGTTAGTAGAGGTTACCTATAAAGGGACTGGTTCAGGGGTAAATACCTGTGCTGAAGAGGAGATTAATAACTTATTAGCCTCCATCCCTGCTGATTTAGATACTATTGATGAGACAGCTTCAAGGAAACGTAAGGAAGTTGTAAGTCAATCTCCAAGTCTTATTGTCCCGGACATCAGTACAAATCCTACCATTTTTAATGAAGGATTATCAGGTGATCTTTCAACATCTGACTATCGGTATCTTTCAACAGTAATTAAAAGAAAACCTGATATTTCTTATAACCAGAAGTATCTTTTAATAGTAAATGTTGCAGGGATACGAATTACAGATAACACTATACTAGATAACACTATATCAAAAGAAATTTTTAATCTTGTTTATTATTACTCTGGGACAGATGACGACTATCCAACAGATGTTAATAGCAATATAACTCGTCTATATTATAATCTTGGGGAGGAAGTAGCTAATGCCTTTGTTCAGGATAACCCTTATGGATTAAACAGAGATATCGCTAATGATCTTTATTCAGCCAGTAGGGAGACGGTTATCCTGACAGATATCAATTATATTCAAACACAGGAAGATATCGTGTATGATGAGCCTGTAAAATTCTGGAATATCCGGAGGACGAATATAGTCCTTAATCTTAAACCAGGTGAAAATAGGCTAACCTATCCTGTATATCCCTTCAGTGATGTTTCAGAGACAGAGGTAGTAACTTCTATTCTCCTGAAGGATGTTGTAAAACAACTTGGTGGCTGGGAAGAAGTTAATAGGATAGAGGTTATAGATCCAACCACTGGCCAGGTTAAAACAGCCTCTCTGAAAGATCCAGATGACCCAGGTTCTCTAAGGACTAATTTTGACTATAACAGTTATATGATTACCCCTGGAACAGGTTTATTTGTGGATATGAAAAATGCTCGATCAGTAGTTATTTCAGGGAGAAGCGGTACTTTCTATTACGACTTTAATATAGCCTCAACAGAGGTAAAGGATTCCGACACCAAACCCCAGCGTCTGGTTGGCACTCCTTTTCAATATGAAAAATATCCTCTTCATGCCTTTTTAAATAAATTTACACCTCAACAGGAAGGTGCTAATGGAGCTGAATCTCTCTCTTATTTAACAGATCCTCTTGCTCATTCTTACACTACGTTATTTATAAGCCAAGATGGTCTTTTAACTGGTCCCAGCCGAGATGCCTCCACAGGAGAGTCATATCTGATGACCTTTAACCAGCCAACTTCAACAGACAGCTCATATAAAATAAATACAGAGGTAGGAAATTACAGTGGTGATGATAAAGAAAGATTTGATGAATTTAGCAAAAGGCTGAATCCTCAGATTAGATTTAAGAGCGACCATCCTTCTTCATCTCAGAAGCTCTCTCTTAACCTCAATCTGAATGATCCTGAAGAATTAAACATTACTCAATATATATATGATGGTAATGGCAATTTAATCTGGATACTTGATGCTGCCTATGATTATGATAATGGTGATATGAGTAAAGGCCATTGCGTGGAGAATAGTTTTGATGAATTTGACAATAAGATAATGACTATCCAAAGGCACAGCCTTTATTATAATGAAGATGGGGTACTTAAAACTGATGATGCTCAGGAATTAATTACCAGATGGGGTTATGATCTGGCACATAATATAGTCTGGGAGATCGACCCTAATCATTCCTTGACAAATGATAAATTCACCTATACCTATGATGAATATAACAGGAAGCAGAGGGTAGATTTTCCAGATCCAATAGATAAGGTAGATATGAGTGAACAGGATATCTATCCTTACAATGAGTTCACAGTATACAAATATGATCAGAATGGGAATCTGACCCGGGTATGTGAACGAAAATATAAATATGATAGTAGTGGTGTGAAGATTTACTCCTCTGGAAGAAAGGATAGACTATGTAGGTGTAGTGAAGCGACGTTGGTAACCGAGATGAAATATGATGAATTCGACAGGGAGATGACAAACATTACCCCTGAGGTATCAGGAACTACCTATACTGAAAACAAACTTGAGTATACCTATTTCCCAGGTGGAAGTCGTAAGACCTTAACAGAATATATAAGCTATCCAGGTGGTCTTACAACTGCCTATACCTATAATGACCTACATCAGTTAGAGAAAGTATATACAGATGAACTTATCTATGATGACAAGGGTGAGGTTAAAGGAGTAACAAGGAATAGCGAAATCGCAACTTATAGTTATTATGATAATGGATTACAAGAAGAATTAGTATATGGTAATGATACCAGGATTAAGCATGATTACTACAAGGGAACAAAACAGGTTAAGTCAATTAATAACCTTTTTAAAGATGGATCCATTATCTCTAGGTTTGAGTATAAATACAACAGTGAAGGAAATCGAACAAAACAGACCGAAACCCGTCGAGTTAAGCGTAGCAATGAAAAAGGTTCAGAATATCCTTTTGAATTTGACTCTTCAAATTTGCTTACCTTTATGACTACTTACACTTATGATGGTATGGATAGATTAAAAGAGGTTTTCTATCATTATGATACTGATAATACACTTACTTCTGAAGAAGAAAAAGAGACCTATTATTTTGATGAGGTTGGTAACAGGTTAGCCCGGATGAGATCCTTTGGGGATAGTAGTATAAAAGAAGTGACTTTATATCGATATAATGGTGTTAATCAATTAATAGAAAGTGTTGATATCCCTGGGGATGATCTGATGCAGAATGTGAAGGGAGATATTAATGGTGATGGGGCAATAACCCCTCAGGATGCCTTAATAATTTTTCAGGTCTATATTGGTAAGGAGTCTTGTCCTTCTGGTTCGGATTGTGATGTAAATGGTGATGGTGACATTAGCCCAGCAGATGCCCTTTGTCTCTTTCAAAAATATTTAGAACAACCGAATTGTTTGGATACGGTTGATGATGCGGGTAGTAATCAGTGATAATTGGGACAAATGATTGTGGTAAATAAAGGTGTAAGCGTTCAGCTATTAATTATTAGGCTGGACGCTTATATTTACTGGTGCTAATAATGCTATATGCCAAGAGGAGGTACTGTTGATGAATAAGATACAAAAAAAAATTATCACCCTTATCCTACTTTATTTTTTAGCAACCGAATTCACGCTACTCCCTGCCCTTGGGATGATCTCAAATCAGAGGTATCATTATGACCAAAATGGAAATACTGTCTGTCAACAAGATAATAAAGCAAGTATGCGCTTTGCCTATAACTCCTCCAACCAACTAATAAACACAAAGAATGACGACCAAAGAGCGACTAATATTTCCTTTTATTCTTATAATCATGAAGGGATGCGGATTAAAAAGATTATAGGAGGAAAAATTAAGGGGTATATTTATGATCAAAGAGTAGTTATGGTGGAAAAACTTGTTAAGGAAGACATTAAAAAAATAATGAAATATAATTATGGATTAAAGGGGTTAGTTAGCCTGAAACAATCAGCAAGACCTGAACTATTTTATCATTATGATGATCATGGTTCAATAGTTGGATTAACTGGAGTAACAGGTGAGGTTATTGGAGATTATATCTATGATCCCTGGGGAAGATTCAGAGGAAATTTTGCTCAGGAAGCAGTTGAGAACAAGTATACCTTTACAGGCAAGGAGTTTGATGAGGAGACTGAGCTACTTTATTTTGGGGCAAGATATTATGACAGCAAGCGAGGAATATTTACTACTCAAGACGACAGTATTTGGGGTAAATTAGAAGAGCCATTAAGCCAGCATATGTATTTATATTGCCAGGATAATCCGGTTAAATATGTTGATCTGAATGGGAATCAAGCTGATCCAGCTACATTGAGTTTATTCGTAGCTTGTAGCATCTTATTCCCTCTAACAATAGTGTATTTTGACAAGGCTGTTAAAGAAACACTAGTTATGATAAATAATAAATCAGGAGAAGGAACACCAGGAGCAATTCCGACATCCTCAATTCCCCCCTCAGGACTTTCTTCTTTTGATCCAACTCTTTCTCTACCGTATCCAGTTACGGATCCTCCTTTGCCTGATGGACTAAATGGGGAAAGTAGTGAGCCTATCTCACATTTATATGTTACAGAAACTACCGGACTACTATCTAATATCCAGTTATGGCGTACATGTTATGATACTGTACCTAATACAAATATAAAGATAAAATTGCGTAAAGGGAGACGGCGGAGTGGAGTTGCAAAAATGGACCCGGAAGATGTAAAAAGATGGAAGGAATACGGACCAAAAAGAAAAATAAAAAAAGGAACTCCTGTACAAGAGCAAAAAAAACCACATTCTCCTCATGAAAATAAGTATCCTAAAATTCCTCCCAACTAAATGTTTTTTTAACGGAAGATCACCCAACTGATATAGCAATAGAAAAAATTATAAAAGCGAATTCTAATCAATAATGGAAGCATCAGTTCGTAATCAACTTGCTAATCTCATCCAGATTCTGACATCTATAACTCTTTGAAGCAATCCTTTCTAACTCACTAATATCCTTTATCTTTTTAAACTTAGTTATAAAATCCTTCGGAGCCTCATGAAAACGAGCTATCAGATATTCCTTCATTAAATCAACTATTCCCTCCTTCTTTCCCTCTTTCTTTCCCTCTTTCTTTCCTTCCTTCTTTCCCCGCCGTTCACCTTTCTCAAAGGCAATTTGACCAATATTACTCATCTCTGCTGTTAATCCCATATCTAAATTACCTCCCTTTATTATTTTTATTTCTTTTTGTAATGTACATTCCTTTTCTTCGGATAAGTTTAGCAATCCATCAATAAAGATAAATATCTTACGGATCTTTTTCTTATCATACCCTTCCTTTAATAATAATCTTATTAACTTAAGCTTAAATTTATACCTTTTATCTTCATCATCCAAACTTTTTATAAAGTATATACCAGCTAAGATAACCAGGGCAAATGGATTTTTTGATTCTTCTAATTCCTTTTCATTTTGCTCAATAACCTTGTAGATCCTATACTTATAGATCAAACTTGTTTGGTAAAAGTCATATTCATATCTTTCTGGCTTAAAATTTTTATGTTTATCAGTGAATAATGCCAGGGCAATTAGGTTCTTTTGGTATTTATCAAATACTCTATAAAAATAGGTAAACATCCTCTTGGCAAATTCATCATCACGATACCCTTGTACCTCTACATGAACTAATATCCACTTATCTGTTCCATCTTTTAGGAAGACCTTTGTAAGTTTATCAACATATCTTTGCCCTTCCTCTGATTTTGGAAATAGGATGGCCAATTCCTTATCTAAGAACTCATA
>JAZDLJ010000213.1:0-4716 GCA_043802115.1 bacterium
ACAAAGTAGCAAAGGCACAGAGGCACAAAGGAAAAAACAAAAAAAATCTTAAAAAAACTTTGTGTTTCAATACCTTTATGCCTTAACATGCTGGTTTTAACCAACACAATCACTTGGAAAAACCTAAGTTGGAGTAGTATATTTAAGGAGAATTAGAGAAAATAGAGAAATGTTGAAATCCATCAGTGAGCATAACTATAATTCTTACTTAATATTGCCATAAAAAAAAATAGTTTCAAATTAAATTTATGTTGCCAACCATAAAAAAACTTGATACTTTATTCAGTGATTGCATTTAAATACTCAACCATCTTAATTCAAAGTGGGGTGAGCAATTATGAAAATTGGAGGAAATAAAGCCGTTTCAAATGTTGAAACTAAAGACAAGATTGGTCGACCACAAAAAAACAATGAACAGTTTGAAGAGATACTTGTCAAGGCTAAGGATGATTTAGATAAAATCAACAACGACATTAAAACTATTCAACTAGCTGAAGTTAAAAGATCTAAAGACCTATGGGAGGTAATGAGGTTATTTAATACATCTATTGAAAGAATTTCTACTTTAGATAAAAATATCCTAATGGCTTATAATAATAAAATTAAAGATTCTGAATGATGAAAAAGGGAGGGGACATGAAAAAAGCGCTTCTGGAAAAGATTATAATTCCTTTTGGAATTTGTTTTATCTTATTATCTAATTTCAATTGTTACAAATCACAATCAGTTGCTGATACGCCTTTTTCTCAAGAGGAGGTGAGAAAACAAAAGGAGATGAAACTAGGATGCTCAGTTAAGGTGGACAAGATATTTAACCAAGATCATACTATAAATATTGTTTTTGAGATAAATAATCTTACAAAGAAGCCTATTACCTTAAATTTTTCGTCAGGTAAGCAATTTGATATTTTTATTACAAATAGTTCAAATAAAAATATTTGGCAATTATCAGCACATCTTTTTTATACAATGGCCTTGACAAGTCTTGAACTAGGTCCAGGAGAATCTAAAATTTATAAGGCCAAGTGGGAGCAAAAGGAAGATCAAGGTTTATTAGTACCTGCTGGAGAGTACAAAATTGAAGCCTTTTTAACTAATATTGAGAGTGATATTCAGTGTAAATCTTCTACAACAGTTGTAATTTAGCTAAAGGATAGGCTTATGGATAAGAAATCTTTTTCACCATTTGAATTCATTGAACATACAGGGGACATTGGAGTAAAAATATATGGAGAAACTATCGTTGATTTTTTTCAAAATGCAGGTAAGGCTTTTACGAATGTTCTTATTGAAGACGATAAAAAGATCAAAGAAATAGTACGAAAACCTATTTTTATTAAAAATGATGGTTGGGAAAGAATCCTAATCACCTGGCTAAACGAACTCCTCTATATATTCGAAACCGAGCAATTAGTATTTGGAAGGTACAAGATTAAATTTGTAACAAGATATCGAATGAAGGTCATTTGTTGTGGAGAACAGTTTAATCCTAGCTGCCATGAGCTAAGGACTGAGATCAAGGCGGTTACCTACCATCAACTTGCAATAAAGAAAAAAAATAACCTTTGGCAGACAATTGTGATATTTGATGTCTAAAGGAAGAGGAGAAGTAGTTTATGTCATTTACTCTTGAAAAACTTCCTAAAATAGAGAAGATTGATGATTACAGATGGCGAATCCCACGTCAGGAAAAAATGAAGACGGATGGTATTGTCTATGCCAATGAAAAAATGTTGGAGGATATTAAGAAAGATTTTAGCCTCGGTCAGGTTGCTAATGTAGCTTGTCTACCCGGGATAGTAGGATGTTCTCTCGCTATGCCTGATATCCACTGGGGATATGGATTTCCTATTGGAGGCGTTGCAGCTTTTGATCTAGATAAAGGTATAGTGTCGCCTGGTGGAGTTGGATATGACATAAACTGTGGGGTTAGGTTAATAAGAAGCAACTTAAAAAAGGATGAGATTCAAGAAAATCTTCAAGGATTGATAGAAACTATTTATAAAAATATCCCTGCAGGTGTAGGCGCTAAAAGAAAAGATCTTAAACTTTCTCCAACAGATGAAAAAGAGGTCATGAGTCGAGGGTCTGCTTGGGCAGTTGAACATGGATATGGTGTTGAAAAAGATATCGTTCATACTGAAGATCAGGGCTGTATCTCAGGCGCTGATCCTGGACTTATCTCTAAAAAGGCGCTTGAACGGGGTATGTCCCAAATAGGAACAGTAGGTTCAGGAAATCATTTTATTGAGATAGCGCATGTAACAGAGATATTTGATGCAAAGGTAGCCAATAAGCTTGGCTTAGAAATAGGTACTATTACTGTTATGATCCATTCGGGTTCAAGAGGACTTGGACATCAGGTTTGTGAAGATAATTTAGATATTATGCTTAGTGCGACCAAAAAATATGGAATAGTTCTTCCGGATAAGCAATTAGCTTGTGCCCCAATAGATTCAGGAGAAGGAAAAAATTATCTTGCAGCTATGGCATGTGCAGCAAATTTTGCCTTTACTAATCGACAAGCAATAACCCACTGGGTGAGACAGAGCTTTCAACAAGTTCTCGGCCGCTCTTTTAAAGACCTGGACTTAGACTTAATCTATGATGTTTGTCACAATATCGCTAAAATTGAAGAATTTGAGATTAATGGACGAAAACAAAAAGTCTGTGTCCATAGAAAAGGTGCTACGAGAGCCTATCCGCCTTATCATCATCTTGTGCCTGAGGATTATCAGGACATTGGACAACCAGTCTTGATCCCAGGTGATATGGGTAGATACTCTTTTATATTAGTAGGAACTGAAAAAGCGATGAAGGAAACCTTTGGGAGTACATGTCATGGCGCTGGCAGGATCATGAGTCGTCATCATGCAATTAAGGTAGCAAAAGGACGCTCTATAATCCGTGAGATGGAAGATCGGGGGGTATTTGTGCGCTCTGCCGGAAGAAAGACAGTGGTAGAAGAGATTCCCGAGGCCTATAAAGATGTGGCTGATGTAGTTGAGGTAGTTCACTGTGCCGGGCTTGGTCGAAAGGTTGCGAAGGTCTGTCCTCTGGCAGTATTAAAAGGGTAAACGTACAAGGAGTCGTTTTTACTCCTTGTACGTTTACCCTACCCTTTTTTCTAGATTTCCTTTAACTTATACTACCCCAAGGTAACTTTGAATTTTTGAAAGATCTCTTAATTGTAAATGATCTATTTTTAAAGAGACCAGAACGTATAGATGACCTAGTATTAATATTTTTAAAAGCCTAAGTTGGAGTATTATAGTAATTTTTTAAATTTAAAAGGATAGTAATTTTCATTTTTTTATGCGGGTTTACGGGCGATGGATTTTGTCCGCCCGTAGGGCGTTAATTTAAATGTGGGGAAGAATCTGTTTTTTATTTAAGAAGTTCTAACCTGCTTGTATTTTTTTTTGACTTTTATGTATTTGTTTAGTAGAATGTAATATTCTTAATATGTTATATGGTTTAGATTAATAATGGATGAGTTGCTATACATGCAGTTGGCGCTTAAAGAAGCATCAATAGCCTACCAAAAAGGTGAAGTGCCTATCGGGGCTATCGTTGTTAATCAATCTGGAGAAGTAATTGCTGGTGCCCATAACCAAGTAGAGGAATTAAATGATCCGACTGCCCACGCTGAGATACTAGCTATCCGCAAAGCCGCCTATAAGATTAAAAATTGGAGATTGCAGGAGTGCACAATTTTTTGTACTGTGGAACCCTGCGTTATGTGTGCAGGTTGCATAATCCAGGCTAGGATTAAAAAACTTGTATATGCCTCAGAGGATAATAAATTTGGGGCAGTAAAATCCCTGTATAATATACTAGAAGATCAACGCTTGAACCACTACGTAGAAGTAGACGCGGGTCTTTTTAAAGATAAAAGTGTTAACTTATTAAAAAGTTTTTTTTCAGAAGTTAGAAATAAAAAAAAGGCAAAAAGACTTTAATGGAGAGGTGCGAGAGCGGTTGAATCGGGCGGTCTCGAAAACCGCTGTTTTGGGTAACTAGGACCGTGGGTTCGAATCCCACCCTCTCCGCCAGAAAAGAAGAAGACAAGAAGTTGAGAAAATAGAAGTTTGAATAAAAGTAGTCTTTCCCTCACTTTTTTGTCTTCTTTTCTTCTATTCGGAGAGATGACCGAGAGGTTGAAGGTGCACGCCTGGAAAGCGTGTGTACCCTCAAAAGGGGTACCCAGGGTTCGAATCCCTGTCTCTCCGCCAGAGAAAAAAGAAGAAGACGAGAAGACAAGAAAATGAAGGAGATAAGAGACTAAGAAGATAAGAAAAGCTGTGCTAGATGGGGAGGTAGCGGTGCCCTGTAACCCGCAATCCGCTACAGCGGGATTGAATTCCTATCCGAGGTTATGCTTGCTTTGATAGAGATTATGTAAGTAATGTTGATGTTTGGGTCCTACGCAATGCTATTTGTACAAACTCCGTCAGATCTGGAAGGAAGCAGCGGTAAGTATATAATACATGTGCCGTAGATAACCTGGATGGAGTTGGCTGCATAATAAGTCGCTTGGTGAGTATAATCGGAGGTGGGTGCACGGCGCTTTCAACTGGTAGAAAGTCGCTTTTTACTTTCTACCAGTTGAAAGCGCCGTTTTTTTTAAAAAAAAATAATTATGTTGATTTACTATCTTTTTGGGATCAATAAAAACAAGATTTAGTAGCCAAAATAAAAGTAACACCAAAATTA
>JAZDLJ010000221.1:0-8858 GCA_043802115.1 bacterium
TAAGTTGTTAGCCCTGAAAGGGCGTTATATACTAGCCCAGGGCAACGCCCTGGGCTGATACATAACGCCCTTTCAGGGCTAAAGCAAAACCTGATTATATCGGATTTAGGAAAACTGCTCCCCTAAATCCGATATAATCAGAATTTATTTAATTTTTATCCCTTAACGGTGAACCGGAGAAAGGTTAGAATGGAACTATACATCCTAATGTACCATAAAATTCTTAAAAATAAATCACAGATTGTTCATGATTATTCTGTTGATTTAGAAACATTTAAGTCTCATATTAAGTACCTGGTTACCCAAAAATATCAACCTATCTGTATAAATAATCTGAAAGATATTAGCAGAGAGATTATAACTCACAATAAAAAAAAACTAGTAATGGTTACCTTTGATGATGGTTATGATGACAACTATTCTTATGCCATGCCAGTATTAGAAGGGTATGGAATTCCAGGGACATTCTTTATAACCACCAATTGGATAGACACAAAAGGCATGATGAGTTGGAAGGAGATCGGATATCTCCAAAAAAAAGGTATGGCCATAGAAAGCCATACTACCTCTCACAGGTATCTAGATGATCTAACAGAGATAGAGGTAGTAAGAGAATTATCAAAGGCTAAAAACAAAATAAAACAGGAAACTGGGAATGATAGCCTCTATTTCTCCTGTCCTGGAGGGAGGATCAATAAAACTGTAAAAAAGATTGCAACCCAGTTAAATATTAGAGGTATTTTTACCTCAATTCCAGGGGTAAATATTGTTAGATACAATGAAGAAAAAAGGACAAAAAAAGAAGGAAGGATATCTTCAGATAAGAACAATTTTAACATCTATAAACGTTTATGTATAAATAAAAATTGCGATTTGGAAGAGTTTAAAAAAAAATTAACTAAAGCTGATAATGGGTACCTATTTAATAGAGGTCTCTACCAGTTCAAAATACTTTTAAGATCATGTCTAGGTAACAGAAGATACCACAACATCTGGAAAATGATTAAAATAGGGGAATAAGTACATGGAATTTTTTTAGCCTGAAGGGGGTGAATAAAAAAAGCAGCAATTCTAATTTTGTTTTTTTTAAGATAGATGTGCCTCCAACATTTTGCTGAGCGAGTATTTAGTAAGCTACGAGTGAAGCAAATTTTGGAGGCACATCAACAAATAAGTCAAAATAAGGATTGCTGTAAAAAAGCTTGGAGTATTGACAGTGCTGTATCTATTTTTTACTTTCCTGATCTTAATTTTATATACATACATTGGTTATCCCTTACTTCTTATATCTTTATCTTTTTCTAGGTCCAAGAATGTCTCAGTGGAGGAGATCGAACCGTTTATATCCATAATAATAACCGCCTTCAATGAAGAAAAAAATATTGAAGCTAAGGTCATAAATACATTAGAACTTGATTATCCTAATGATAAAATGGAAATAATCGTAGCATCTGATGGTTCTATAGACAGGACTGATGAAATCGTAAAAAAATTTAAAGATCAAGGAGTAAGCTTATTCAGGATAGAAGGTAGGGTAGGAAAAACTGAAACACAAAACCATGCAATTAGTATTGCTAAAGGAGAAATCGTTATATTTTCAGATGCAACTACAGTCTATAATAAAAATGTCCCAAGAAAAATTGTAAAGGAATTTAATGATAGGACAGTTGGATGTGTTGGGGGAGAATTAGATTATCTGGATTCAGAGAATAAAATAATAGGACGAGGAGGAGGGGCATATTGGAGATATGAAAAATTTCTGAAAAGGTTTGAAAGTAAAATTAGCTCTCTGATAGGGGTTAGTGGTTGCCTTTATGCTGTAAGAAGAGAGCTTTATTCTGCGATCGATTCCCAACAAATAAGTGACTTTATTATAGCCCAACAAATCTTTAAGAAAGGCTATCGTGTTGCATATGCTGCTGAGGCAAGATCTTTTGAATATACAATTGAAAAAAGTAAGGATGAATTTAAAATGAGGGTACGGGTTGCCCTACGTTCAATAAGAGGGATGTGGTATATGAGAAAGATGTTAAATCCTCTGAAAAATGGGTTTTACGCTATCCAGATAATCTCCCATAAACTCCTACGCTATTTAGTCCCCCTGTTTTTAATTGGCTTATTTACCACTAATATATCTCTTCTTAGATATTATCCTTTAAAGGTCTTTTTCATATTCCAATTATTATTTTATTTACTAGCCTTAATAGGCTTTTCTAGACAAAAAAGTCTTATTTCAAAACTAAAGCTCTATTTACCTTTTTATTTTTGTCTACTTAATCTTGCTTCCTTAATCGCCTTATTTAAATTTATTATGGGTGAGAAGCAAGTAAGATGGCAACCACTTAGGTGAATGATGAAGGAAGAATTAATCTTAATCACCTTCTCCTAAATTCCAGCTTTCAATATCCGCTGCCCAACCTTCTCCCCCATCTTCACCATCTTTTCCATAAGATTCAAGATCGTATTCATCATTATGCTCACCAGGGGATATATAAATATAATCACGTTTCCAAGGATCTTTTGGTATTCTATCCATATACTGCCTCCAATGTTGCGGTATATCTCCTACCTCTGTCTTCTTCATTAGGGCATCTAACCCCTGCTCTGTTGTTGGATAAACACCATTATCTATTTTATATTGTTTAAGGGGACTCTCAAAAGAACTAATCTGGAGACCAGCAGCTTTCCATTTAGATTGTTCCAGGGCATCCATGATCTTGCTCCCAGCAATAGTCGCTAATAAACCCAAAATCGCAACCACTACCATCAACTCAATAAGAGTAAATCCTTTTTGATTACTTCGAACATAAAATTTTCTCATCCCATCACCTCTTTATTTTAGGTTATTAAATTATAACTTAATCCTACCAAAGCCTATTTTTCGTGTCAAGCCCTGATTGCAATACCTCACGAATGTTCTTCACTTTCATTAGATCTTTCTTCAGCGCTTGCATCTTCCTGGTTAACTATTGAAATATCTTGACGCATCATCTTTATGGCCTTAGCTAAGACATCCTTAACAACATTTTTATCTACGGTTGACTTCTCTTTAGAAATCTCCTTCTCAATGTTTGATAATTTAGTTAGCATTATCTCTAATTTTGAATTCCGAGTAGCTGAACTACGTTTTTCTTCAAGGACATTATGCATATTCTTGGTTATTTCAGTATATTTTGTTTCTAATGACTTTACTCTTCCTATTAAGGCCTTATTCTCATTAATTAAATTTACCTTATCCGTGTTCTCAAGCGACACGATAACCTCATTTAATCTTCTTATATTTTGGTGTTGATCTGTAATTATATTTTTTAATTCTTGGATCTCAAGCTGTTGTTCTAAAATCTTGTTAAGATTTTCCTGGGTAGTTTTCCCGAATTTCTTAGTAGCCTCAGTAATAGCCACTCTCTTCTCCTTAGCTAAGGCAACAAGCTTAGTGACATCATCCTCAACTATAAGATATCCTAATATCTGATCTTCACTACTCTTTAAGGCCACACCCTTAAGATTTATATAACGTTCTAGGCTATTATCAGGATTAACTAACTTCTGTTCACTCAATTCAAATGTACCTTCAGCCTTTAACCTAATTAGCATCTCATTAAGGTCATCTATTTCTGACATAATTGTGGTTATATCTTGCTTCAAAGACTCTTCCCTTAACTGTTTATTCAATTCCTTCCATCTTGAGTTAAACATAATAATTTTTAAATCATTATCCAAAACCACAACTCCAGCAGTCATGGATTCAATAATAGTCTCATTATATTGTTTAGTCTCCTCTAGTTTAGTAGTTAAAACACACATTTCTTCTATAGTTTTTCTTAATTCATTATTTACCCTTTCAGTCTCTTCAGCCTTATTTTTTAATTCATTTTCCAGCTTGATTCTATCACCAATGTCTCTCAGACTTATAATCGCCTGTTGGGGCTTTCCAAGACTATCCAGGACAGGGGTAATATCCATTTCAATATCCATCTCCCTATCCCCAAATTGCATCCTTTCTATCTTTTTAATCTTTTGTCCACTTTTAAATATCTCTGAAATAGGACAATCATTACAAACACCATCCCTTTCAAAAAAAGTCTTATAGCAAATAGAACCGATAATCTTCGTCTTTATATCTTCAATATCAGCTCCGATTAAATTTGCCATAAAATAATTAGCGCTCACTAGCTTATAATCTTTATCAATAACATAAACTCCCTCAGAAACCCCATCAAAGACCTTTAATAACTTATCTCTACCATTTACAACCAGATTTAATAACCTTGTTTGCTCAGCAGACTTCTTCTCCCAAGTCTTTACTGATTGCTCAGCCTCCCTATTTTTCTCCCCCAAAAGTTTATTAATCTCTTCTACTTGAAAATAAGTCTTGGCTAAAAAAAAGGATTGTCTCAAATATAACTGTAATAGCTTTATAACGTCATTGCTAAAAATTTTCTTTGTATTATAATTATCTATAAGGACGAGCCCAAATATCTTTTCATTATCTTCTAGAAGAAACATCGCTAGATCATAGATTACATCCTTTTCTTTTAACTTCCTCAAAACTGGTTCTCTTTTTTTAATAGCCTCTTCAAATAATGAACCAAGGACAGGATTAGTTTTTATCTCTATCCTCCTACAACACCTTTCACTAGAAGAGGTAGAACTTGTATAAGTGAGGATGTCAAATATTTCGTTATCATTGGAATGATAAAAAGCAGCTCGTCCAAATCCAAGTCCACTTGTATTGTTCGTAATATCTTCTAATAAATCAGTATATACCTCCTTAAATATCTCTAGTGGCATCTATTTCTCTCCATTATTTTATTTAAGCCAACATATCATCGTTACTCTTAGATACGTCTCTCTTATCAGGCGCTATCATCCCTCCTGATATAACTAATTTAATTCCTTCTTCGACAGTAATATCTATAGGAATAACTTCATCCTGATGAACTATAACTAAAAATCCTGAGGTAGGGTTTGGAGTTGTAGGAATAAAGACATTAATAAGCTCGTTGTCTATTTTAGTAGAAATTACAGTGTTAACTTTACCTGTGACAAATCCTACCACATAAATCCCTTTTCGTGGGTATTCAACCAGGACAACATTATTAAAATTTCCTTCACTAAAGGTGGGTAGAGATTCAATCAATTGCTTAGATGCAGTGTAAATACTTCGAGCAAGGGGTATCCTGGCCAGGATAGCTTCACTCTTCTGGAGTATCTTTTTTCCAAAGATATTCTTAGTAAGCAAACCTAATAAAAATATCAATAAAATAGTCGTAATAATCCCTAGTCCAGGGATCTTTGTAGATATCCGAAATGGTTCAGGAAAAAAATTTGAGATTTGTATAATCAATCTATTTATTAAAGGTCCGAAGAGGCTATCTACTTTGATGAATAGGTATGATAAGACCATCATGGTAATAGAAATAGGTAAGACTATTAACAGACCTGCAATAAAATTATTTCTAAAAAAAACTTTTAACTTTTTAAACACTATTTTTTATCCTCTCAAAGGTGACAGTTCTCAGCAATTCTAATTATGAAAACACTTCTCAATTAATCTTGAACTTCTTTCCAATATACTATACAGACTAAACCGTGTTCCCTTTTTAAGACTACATATAACTCTACCTTAACATCTCCTGAATACGCCTTTGCTTCTACTGAAAAATAACCAGGGGTACCAACACCACCAACAGTTAAGTGCGAAGAAACTACATTGAAACACAGGTCTCCCAGAATAGGTCTTAAATCATCTACTAACTCAAATGGATGCTCTTTACGATCTTCAATTATTTGCTTAATACAACTCTCATAATTACTATAACATACCCCAAATTGGGGTACATTAAACAACCCCTCTAAAACCTTCTCACTAGCAGTATTAATATTTATTTTTTCATCACTCCCTATTCTTCCATTACTTCCATAAATGGTTAGATAATCTCTTAAACTCTTTGATTCTTCCTCTTCCTTTTTACTGGAGAAAAATGTATCATCGGAAGGATGTTTAGGTTCATAAAGGAATCTTCTTTCAAAACCCTTTAACATTAACATCTCGGATAATGTATACAATTCCATGTTTTGGCAGTGGTATCCAGGAGTTAAAGACATATAATATTCCTTCTCAGCTCCACCTGTTCTAACATCACTATCCAGGTCAATCCAATCATATAAGGCTGGAAGACATGTCTTTTCAAATTGTAAGCGGTCAAATAATGCCCCTAATTGACTTTGAATAACTTGAGAATCCTTACCTGTTGCACCATTAACATAAATTTTCCTTGACTCATCAGCGATTGAACATTCTATCCTTGATTTATTAGGTACAGGCACATCATCTAAAGCCTTTGCCCATTCTTCATCTAAACTATCATAAGGTGTCTGATCTAACCTAAGAAGGGCAATCTTATAATTTATCATGGCCTCTGCATCATATAAGGCCTTTAATTTACTCAAATAATTATCCGAAAGTTCTAATTCTATCCTGATCTGATAATGTAGTTCAAAGAGTAATATTGTGAGGAGGGCGACTACTGACATGGTTAAAACCAGGGCCATTCCATCTTGTTTTTTAAAGATATTATATGGAGGAATAAACATACTTACAACTCTATCAAATAGTTTATGTATTCCTTTATTAGACATCTTTCCAAAATAAATACTCTATTCTCTGGGGCAAGAGAAGACAAAAATTTTGCTGAAGTGAGTTATTTAGTAGGCTTTTTGTAAATTTTTTTAGCACAGCTTCCCGTAAAATTGCCTTTGTTTGAGCGAAGCGAGTTAGGCAATTTAGGGAAGCAAGCTTAAAAAATTTAAAAAGATTACTTCAACGAACGAAGCAAAGATTTTTGTCTTCTTACACCCTGCAAAATTATTTTGGAAAGATGTCTAATGGTTATAAAGAGGTATGCCTATGAAAACAATCAAACAAGTATTAAGAGTACCTAAAAATCATGAAATAAGGATAAAAATTCCCCAGGAAGTACCAGAAAATGAAATAGCAGAGGTAATTTTAGTCATAAAAAAAAATAGAAATAGTTTCAAACAAAAAATCGATCAATTAAAAGAATCCATGAACGATAATCTTTTTTTAAATGACCTTCAAGATATTTCAGATGATTTTAAATTTATAGATATAGAAGGATGGGATTAACATGGATTATAGGTGGCATATATTTCTAGCAGATTTAGATCCAGTAATCGGTTCAGAACAGGGTAAAATGCGACCAGTTTTAATAATAAGCGAAGAAGAGATAAATAAAATTTTACCCATAGTGAATGTATTGCCTATAACTTCAAAAAAATCAGAGAGAAAGATTTATCCCAATGAAGTTTTAATTTCAACAGGTATTGGAGGCATGAAAATGGAATCAATTATACTTTGCTATCAAATAAGGACTCTTGATAAAAAACGACTATTAAAACAAATTGGTAAAATTGACAATCCTGAGTTACAGGAAGAAATAATTGATGCTTTATGTTTTCAGTTGGGTATTATTAACTAGAAGTGGAACAATGTGATACTGTGAGAGTTTTTCCTATATGTTAACATTTAGGGAGAAGAATGAGCAAATTCAGTTGTTTATTCTTCATGCGATCGATCGATTTAGTTCATCTCCTTATTTTTGGAGAGTAGGATACTTGAGAGAGATATTGGATGAGGTGAATAAACTTTTATCAGGTGAAACTTTCATGTCTAAACTAAGCATAGAAGTATATGAAAAAGGAGTAAGCTTTTCACCTGCTCAACCAATCAACAACTCAACCACTCAACGGTCTTTTTTAGATAAAATAGATATAGCTGAAACTGGCATAGAAGTTGGCATAGATGAGAGAAAAAAGTTATCCTCTCCTTTGACCTTATTAACTAACGAAGAACCAAAAACGAAGAACCAAGAACGGGTATTTTTATTATTGCAAGAGGTAGAGAGGATAATTGAGAAGTGGGAGAAGGAAGATAGAAAAGAAGAGGATAGTGATGAGGATTCAAGGGATATTTTTCATAAGGATATTTTCCATAAAATAGATACAGAGATAGAAATAAGGATGAGGGGATATTTGGCTCAACAAAAAAAAATATATTCCGATCAGGCTGATCAAGATAGGTCTCCAGGTAGTGGTAAAGTTAAGTTATTGTCTAATCAAATGGAAAACTTTGGACATTGTCAAGAAACTGAAGAGACTGGGGAATTAGAAGATATCTGGGGGTACTATCAGGAATGGAATAAGTATGAGTTAGAGTACTGGAATTCTTATTGTTCTACCGCTTTTTATCGGATGAAGTTTTCCTGGTTTTTTGATTTTAATGATAGTAGTCAACGAGGGGAGTGTGGGCCTTATAATCATCGGTATAATATTCTTCAGTCGATGAAGCGGTTGAATGATTTTTTTCCTGAATGGTTGGAGGCGTATTTTTTGATGTATGGGGAGTTGTGCTGGTTTGAAGGATAAACAAACGTAGTTTAAATTTTAAAAAGAGTGCAGTTTTAGTTATGACAAGAGCACTCACGTAGCTGCTAATAAAAATGAAGCTTAAATTAAAGCCTAACAAGAACTGGTAAGTTAAGGAGGATAAATGAGATATATTAAGCACGGCACTGGTGTAGTTAAATGGGATTATTTAATTATTTGTAAATTTTACTAAATAAACCCTAAAAAGTTGACGATATAATCTACTGAACAATTAACATTAACTCTTTTTATGAGGAGGTAGATTATATACTCGATCATCAAGTTTTTTTTGTTTGACAAATTGAAAAATGTTTTCAAACCTCCGCATATCTATGTCTTAATATAGGAACTGGATCAAAGGGAGGCCAAGTTCTATTATTCATATGCTTAGCAGAAGGAGCAAGATTAAT
>JAZDLJ010000249.1:0-5576 GCA_043802115.1 bacterium
TTTTACTACTTTGTTTTTAAAGATGATACTAAAAAAGCGTAATTATGTTTAGTCAAAATATTTTTTTTCAGATTTTCTCAGATTTTCTCCGTGGTTAATTTTTAATCGTACAGCTTGCAAAATTTGCTTCGCTCGTAAAGTAGTCTTTTTGAATTTTCTAAGCTTGCTTCCCTGAATTGCTTAACTTGCTTCGCTCAAACAGAGGCAATTTTACGGGAATCTGCGCTAAGAAAATTTACAAAAAGTCTACTGAATACTCGCTCAGCAAAATGTTGGAGGAGCTCAAGGAGTAGTATAATCAGAATATATTAATGTTCCAGACTAGAGTTTATATCGGCTTTTCATAGAGTCTGTATGTCCTGTAAATCTCAGCCCCAATAGATTCCATCGCCTTCCTGATAGGGATATTATTCTCAGCAATTAAAGAACAGTCTGATTCCTTATATCCAGCAGCGATTCCACCTTGAATTGTATCTACAAGCAAGACAATATCAATCCCTTTCCCTCGATATTCTTTTTTTACCCCTAAAATAAGGGTTCGTAATTTTTTAATCTTTTTTAATTCCCCCATTATTTTAATTATACCGAAAGGATAAAGATGACCTTTTGCTTTTTTGAGGGCAGGATTGGCGTCAGGTATACTTATAGAAAATCCTATTGGTATAGTATCCTTTTCAACAATAAATACAATACGAGGATCGATGAGAAATTTTAGATTTTCAATTAAGTAATTAAATTGTTTATCCGTTAAAGGGAGATGCCCCCAGTTATCGCTCCAGGCGCTGTTAAAGATATCCTGGATAATTTTTGTCTCTTGATCAAATTTTTTCATGTTAATGTTACGAATCTTAACCCCTGTCTGATTTAGGGTTCGTTCTCTAATCTTCAGGAAAGTGGGTCTTAAGGGGACCTGATCTGTCCTAAGATATGCGTACCAATCGATGGTCTTTTTAAACCCATATGTCTCTGTTAGATTGATGTAATAAGGAGGATTATATGCTTGCATTATCGCCGGATCAGAGTCAAAACCATCAACCAATAAGGCAACTTCGTCATAGATAGAAAAACTGAGGGGGCCCAGAATGCCATCGCTACCTTTATTCTTTAGCCATTGTTCGGCTGTAGAAAAAAGGAGGTTGGAGACCTCTAAATTATCTATGGATTCAAAAAAACCATAGAACCCTTTTTGGTCGTTAAAGTGATTGTTCCATTGGTGGTTGATATGAGCACTTATCCTTCCCACAACCTCATCATTAATAAAGGCAAGGAAGTATTCAGCCTCTCCGATCTCAAAGAAAGGTCCTCTACCTCTATCTAAAAATTTTTCTATTTCTGAGATAAGAGGGGGGACCCAATGCTGTTCATTTTTATAGAGGGTGTAAGGGAACATTATAAACTTTTTTAAATCACTTTTGTTTTCTACCTTTTTTATTTGGATTAAGGGCATTGTTACCTCTCATGTAAATAGGCTTAAAGTAGGTAGGAAGTATATAACATTTCCAATCTTATTGCAATACTAGGAAAAAAACGTTATTATATTACTTCAATTTAGGTTTTTCTTGGTAACTATTAGCCTAGGTAAGACCTGTTAGGTTAGTTAAAGATCAGTAGGTTAAGGCACATAGGCACATAGGCACATAGTTTTTAAGGTTTTTTTGTTTTTCCTTTGTGCCTCAGTGCCTTTGCTACTTTTTACTTTATGCTACTATATTTAATTAATACAATTAGTTAGAAAAACCTAAATTAGAGTAGTATACTACTCCAACTTAGGTTTTTCCAAGTGATTGTGTTAGTTAAAACCAGTATGTTAAGGCACAAAGGCATTACAGTACAAAGTTTTTAAGTTTTTTTTATTTTTTTCCTTTGTGCCTTTGCTACTTTGTGCCTAAACAGCTGTAATTGTTCACCCGCATAGATATTTATAAACTACATTTTTTCACCACAGAGACGCAGAGAAATACATAGTTTAACTATCTTTATTTTTCCTTTGTGTTCTCTGCGTCTCTGTGGTGCATATTGTTTTTAAAAATTTTTTCTATAGGGGAGTGAGTAATTACAAACAGCTAGTTACAAAACTAACTTGCATTGCCTCAGAAAAACCTAACCCAGCGTAGTATAAAGGATTATTATTAAATGAATAAACTTATCGTAGCTATAGTAGGTCGTCCAAATGTTGGTAAATCAACTCTATTTAATCGTTTAGTTGGAAAAAGAGTTGCAATTGTAGAAGATTTTCCTGGGGTGACAAGGGATAGGAATTATGCTACCTGTAACTGGTTAAATAGGGAATTTGAAATTATTGATACAGGAGGATTTGAACCTAGTTCTAAAGAAAAGATGTTTCAATTAATGAGAGAACAAACCCAGTTAGCTATTGAAGAGGCAGATATTATTATTTACCTATTCGATGTCAAAGATGGTTTGTTGCCAATGGATGTTGAGATAGTCAAGATACTTCGAGGAGCAGGGAAAAAGGTCATTTATGTAGTTAATAAGGTAGATAATCCTAAATTAGAAGGTCAGCTTGGTGAATTTTATTCTGTTGGGATAGATACCCTTTATCCCATTTCTGCTGAACATGGGCTAGAGGTTGATGTGTTATTAGATGAAATTATAAAAGATATTCCTCCAAAGATTTTTGAAGAGGGGGAAGGGGAGGGGATAGTAAAAGTAGCTATAGTTGGAAGACCTAATGTTGGTAAGTCTTCAATCTTAAATAAGATACTTGGTGAAGAGAGGTCATTAGTCTCTGATGTTCCAGGAACAACCAGAGATACGATAGACAGTTTATTAAAATACAACGACAAGGTTTATCAATTTGTTGATACAGCAGGGATTAGAAAGAAAAGTAAGATAAGCTTTTCAGTAGAGAAATATAGTATTGTTCGTGCCTTAAAGAGTATAGATAGTAGTGATGTCAGTTTGTTAATTATAAATGCTGAAGAAGGGGTAAGTGACCAGGATGCTAAGATAGGAGGATATATTCATGCGGCCGGGAAAGGGTGTATTATTGTAATTAACAAGTGGGATTTAGTGGAAAAAGACCACACTACCATGGATCAATATATAACCTGGACACGTGATGCCTTAAAATATCTTAATTATGCGCCAGTTTTATTTGTTTCTGCCACAACTGGTCAGAGGATTAGGGATATCTTGAAATACATTGAAGGGATAGAAGAAGAACGAAGGAAAACTATCAAGACAGCCAAGCTTAATAAATTTCTTGAAGAGATAGTAAATAGAAACCCTCCTTCTTCCTTTAGAAATAAGTCAGTTAAACTTTATTATATTACTCAGGTAAAGGTAAGACCACCTATTTTTAAAATATTTGCCAATATCCCAAAAAGTCTTCCTCCTTCTTATATCCGTTATATTGAGAATAGGTTAAGAGAATGGTTTGGTTTTGAAGGCACACCTATTAAGATTGTGGTGGGGGGAAGACGATAAAAAGATTTTTAGCAAGTTAAGTAAAAAGATAACAGGTAATATATTGTTTAGGAGGAATTTTAAGTCAACCCTGGCTTTATTATTGACATACCTTGTTATTTTTTATATCCTATTAATCCTATTATAATAAATTTTAGGTTAATCTATTAAGTCTTTATCCCTAATTAACTAAACTATCCCAAAAAGGAGGTTTTTGAATGGCTGGATTAACGGAAGCTATTACTAATAAGAAGAAAAATAACAAAGGGAAAGAGCGGATCAGGAGAGTAAGATCAAGATTACCAATAAAGGTAAGACTTCATGCTCAAGAGGATAAAGAATCTTCGCCTTGGATATCCGGTAAAACTATTAATACGAGTGGTAGCGGTGTGTTCTTTGAGGTAGATAAAGAGATTAAACTAACATCGTTCCTTGATATTGAATTAACAATGTCAGAATTAGATAGGATATTAAATATGCAAGGTAGTGTGGTAAGGATTGAGGAAATAGAAGAAGGGAAGAAATATGGTGTTGCTGTAACTATAGATAAAATAGAAAAAGAGGAGTATCAGTTTTATAGACGACATATTGAGCGTTTAGATGTAAAGACACTAATGAGACTGGCTGCTGATATGAACGCTGGAGATATTCATTTATCAGTTAATAATCCACCTTTATTCAGAATTGCCAATATGCTTATCCCTCTTGAGATGGAGCCGTTTAATTCAGAAGATTTAGCAAGAATGATATTTGGGGTCTTAAGTAAGAAACAAATAGAACTTTTTAAAGAAGAGTTGGAGTTAGATACAGCAGTATCTTTATCTGATACTCTAAGATTTCGAATCAACGTGCATAAACAAAGAGGAATTGTTGAAGCTACCCTAAAAAGGGTAGAGCCTTGTATCAGATCAGTGAAAGAGTTAAATCTTCCGGATGTAATAGTTGATTTAGCTAGACAACAAAGTGGATTGATATTAATATGTGGGGCTAACTCATCTGGTAAAACTACAACTTTGGCAGCAATGATAGATTTAATAAACTCTGAGCGGAGTTGTATTATTGTTACCTTGGAAGATCCTATTGAATATGTGTTCGGAAGTAAAAAGAGTATTGTTAAGCAGAGAGAGGTTGGATTAGATAGTAAATCTTTTGCTAATGCTCTTAAGTATGCCTTAAGGCAAGATGCAGATGTTATCACTATAAGTGAGATAAAAGATAAAGAGGTAATGGAAAAGGCATTAGTTGCAGCAGAAATGGGGCATCTTGTAATCGCAACTTTTATGGCTGCGGATACAATTCAGTCTCTTGAAAAAATTGATTCTTTTTTTCCTCCTGATCAACATAAACATATCAGAAATCGTTTAGCAGGCAATCTAAGAGGTATTATTTATCAAAAATTATTAAAGAGGGCAGATAAGATTGATGAATATATACCAGCTACAGAATCACTTATTAGTACAAGTGCAGTAGCAAATTTTATTAAAGATGGGAGATTAAGTAAACTTACCAACTTATTAGAAACAAATACTCAGTTTGGGATGCACACTCTAGATAATTCTTTAGAAGAACTTTATTCTAAGGGGATTGTTGATTTTGAAACAGTAATGCAACATTGTAAGGATAAAAATAGGTTTATCCATTAGCATCATTGCCCGCAAAACCGCTTTACAATATTTTATAGGAAATCAAGAAAAAAATTTGATTATCGAGCATAGTATCTCTCTTTTTTTATGTGGGTTTGGGAGAGCTATTTTCCTGGCTACTCAGCCTCTTATCTTCTCAGCTTCTTAATTTAATAAAGGAGGGATTTATAATGAATTTATCTTCACAAGTAAATTTGAACGTTAATAAATTTAATATATTAACAGGTGTAATCTTAATAATAGTTAAACCAGCCTTAAAGTTAGATCAGATAAAAGAGGCTCTAAGAAAACAAGAAGAGTTAGAACCTGAGGAAAAGAAAAGAATTGGGGAGATACTTATTGATATGGAGGCAATAACGTCAGAAGATTTGGAACTTGCCTTAAGAGTCCAGAGTTTTATAAAAAATAAAATTAATCTAAGGCCTAATATAGTATCTATAGATTTAGATATTAATTATTCACTATAACCTTTTTCTTTCGTTTTGCCAATTTAGCAGTAATGAT
>JAZDLJ010000253.1:0-2422 GCA_043802115.1 bacterium
TACTGATTAAGCTTAATTAACCACCTAAATACATACAGGGGTTTGATGATCAAGGATGAATGTTGCCCTACCATCAAGACAAGAAACAATCTCTGTGGTTATCTTTTCATCATTGACAGCAGTTATTCTTAACGTCTTTGCTTCTTGTCCCATATTAAACATTACAGGTTACATAAATTTTTTTCTTTTCTCGTTATCACACCTCTGGGACGTTCAAGGCTCTCTGCCTCAACGCAATAAAGAACCGGACTAAAAACTATCCACATCTTCTGTTCTCCTTATTACAGATTTTTTATCTAATACCTAATCTACATAAAAGACCAGTATCTTGCACAAACTAAAAAATAACTTTTGTTCCAACCTCTTTACTATTATAATACGATATAATATTATTTGACCATAACTAAATATTGCCGAGGTAAGTATTATGGAAAAGAAAAAAAATGATCTGTTAAAAATCACTGTGGAAGAAAATGATAAGACAAGGATTGTTGACAGTAAAAAAATGCCATATCTCGTTGTTTACATGGGCATGGACAGCGGCAAATGTTTTAGAGTAAAAGAGGGTAAAATGAGTGTCGGTAGAGACTCAAGCGCTGATATCCTTATTGATGATGAAAGAATTTCCAGGGTACACTGTATCATCGATTGCCAGAAAGATAAGATCATAATAGAAGACCAAAATTCAAGGAATGGAACATATATTAATGGAGAGCAGATCACAAGTCAGATAATCTATCCTAATTCTACTATACAGATCGGTAGAACCGTAATGAAGTTAGAATATAAAAATCAAGCCCAGATACAGTTTGAGGACACCTTATATTATCTTGATAATATAATAAACTCCATGATAGATTTTTTTATTGTTATTGATCAGGACGGAATTATAAAAACGATGAATAAAGCCATCCTGGGTACTCTTGGATATGAAAAAGAAGATCTTCTGGGGAAATCCTTAACAAGCATTTTTGAAGATGGCTTTGAAAAAGTTTTTAATATAAAAAATTTAAAGGATAATTTGTTTATCAAAGATATAGAAAGTATTCTTTTATCAAAAGAAGGCAAAAAAATTCCTGTTCTTTTTTCTATTTTGCTTATCAAGGATAAAAGAGACTGCCTGCAAGCCTTAGTCTGTGTGGCCAAGGACATTACGGAACGCAAAGAAACAGAGAAACAGCTGCATACCTTCAAGGAAAAATTAAAAAAAAGCGCCGAAGAGATAAAAGAATTTACCGGACAGATAAATGATCTTAAGGGAAGGGTAAGACGTAATGAGGTTTTTAGAGATATAATAGGAAACAGTGAAAAACTAAATAAGGTCTTTCAGGAATTAGAAAACGTACTGGAAAAAGATGTTAACGTCCTTCTCCTTGGAGAAAGCGGCACAGGTAAGGAATTATTGGCCAGAGCCATACATAATGGCAGTAAAAGGAAAGATGGCCCATTTATTGTAGTAAATTGTTCCGCTATTACCCATGAACTTGCCGAAAGCACTTTGTTCGGACATAGCAAGGGAGCCTTTACCGGAGCTGTTAATGATCATGCCGGTTATTTTGAGCAGGCTAATAATGGAACAATATTTCTTGATGAAATCGGTGATATGGATATTAATATACAAGCCAAGGTGTTACGGGTAATCGAAGAAAAAAAAGTCACGCGTATCGGAGAAGAAAGAGAGCGGGAAACAGGTTTTAGAATACTCTCCGCAACCAACAGGGACCTGACAGAGGCAGTTTCCCAGGGTAAATTCAGAGATGATCTTTATTTTAGATTGGAAGAGTACCCCATCCATATCCCTCCACTCCGAGCGAGAGTCGAGGATATCCCTCTATTGGCAGAATATTTTTTAAAGGTATTTTGCGACTTTAACGAAACAGCTTACCTACATATAAGTAAGACTGCTATGGAAAAGCTTATTAGCTATCACTGGGCTGGAAATATAAGGGAATTAAAAAATGTACTTCAACGGGCAGCAGTGAGATGCAAAGGCGGAATTATTGAAGATGTGGAATTTTCAAATATAAGCAAAGGGAACCCCTTTATTGACAGGGAAGGCAAGAGGATTATTTCCGGATTAGATATGCCCAAGCAGGAAAACAAAGAACAAACCCTTGAAGAGCTGGAACAAATAACCATAAAAAAGGCCTATCTTGCCTGTGATAGAAATGTGGAAAAAACTGCCAGGGCCTTGGGTATAAGCAGCGCTGCTTTATATAGAAGACTGAAAAAATTCAATATTGAAGATTAACTGTACCTCAGGGATTACAAATAACCCTTCATTCCGGACAAAAAGTAAACAGCCCCTCACCAAACGCATACTTAGGATTTTAAGGTGGAAGAAAAAAAACATAAACTTCCGGATGCCAATTCTTATAAAACAACCCTTGAGACCACCCTGCTTGAAGACAAGTTTAATGCT
>JAZDLJ010000273.1:0-3425 GCA_043802115.1 bacterium
GCCTTAATTTTATCAAAAAAATAGGAATGAGAGGATTACCATTATGGAGGATCTCTGCCAGTGGTCCAATGAATAAAATTAAAATTAATAGTTATATGGACTTAACCCCTATTAAATATGAGTATAAAAATATTTTTAAAAAACAAAAGAGGATGTTCAATGAGATTCATTATCAAGGCAGGTGGGATCCTTTTGAAAAAAAAGAAATATCTTTTAATAACCTGGTTTTTGAACTTGGAGCATCAAAGCTCATCTTTTCAGGAGATATTCTATATAATGAATTAGTGACTAAGATTAATTATAAGGTAGAGTCAAACGATCTGGTTTGGTCAGAATTAGAAAAAGTATTCTCCAATTATAATAAGTTTATAATAATGAAGGCCATAAAATCTGAAGGGGGTATAGAGTTTGATAAAATAAAAACAGAAGGGGAAAATCTCAAAAGAGGTAACTTAAAATTAATCCTTGAAGAAGGGGTTATCAAAAGGTCAGGTATCTTAACAGAGGTGTTCTCTATTTTTAATAGAATACTAAATCTTAAATTTAAAGATATATCTAAGGAGGGATTGCTTTATAAAACAATAACCACTGATATCCTCTTAAATGATAATATAATTAAAACCAGTAACCTGTTTATGGATAGCACTGATCTTAACTTAGCCGGAACAGGAAGCCTTAATTTAAAAGATAAGACTATTGATATTACTTTAGCTGTCCAGCCTTTACAGCTACCATCCCTCTTAAATGATCTGATCTCTAAACTTCCTATAGTTGGGTGGGTACTTACTGGCAAAAATAAAAAAATTCTCGCTGCTTATTTTAAAGTAAAAGGAGATATCAAAAATCCTACTGTTGAATCCTCTCAATTACAATCAATACCTAGAGATATAGGAGGTATTCTTTTACGGACACTGAAACTACCTATCGATATTGTTAATAGTCCAGATGACGTCCTTGGGACTAAGTTAAAGGTTCGATAAACTCTCAGGGTTTTTAATAGATTTTCTGAAAATCTATAGAGCCCATTCATCAGTATTTTTTATGCCAATAGTAGAGACAGAAGCAGTTATTATACGTGGGTGGGATTATGGTGAGAGTGATCGGATAATTTCCTGTTATACACTCGATTATGGTAAGATCAATATCTTTGTTAAAGGAATTAAAAATCCCAAAAACAACTTAAAAGGCTGTTTTGAACCTCTAACATATATCAACCTATCTTTTCTCCAAAAAGGGCACTTAAAATTATATAAATCAATCACTGCTGATATGATTGATCCCTTTATTAGGTTAAAAAGTGATTTCCGTAGGTTGATGTATTCATTTTATATTTTAACCCTAATAAATGAATCTACAAAAGAATTTGATCAGAATGTAGCTATCTTTGACTTAATGCTAACCTCTTTAAGGCTCATTAATAACAGGGTAGATGTAGAGAGTTTAATACGGGTATTTGAGATTAAACTTGTTGATATTCTGGGTTATGCCCCAAGGTTAGATTCTTGTGTAATCTGCACTGTTGATATGGAAAAATCTGATATGGTATTTAGTCTTGATAAAGGAGGACTACTTTGTAAACGATGCGGGACAATGAGAAAAAGAGCCAGTTTTCCGATCTCGCGAGGAGGTATAAAATTCTTCAGACAAGGTCTAAATCTGGGTTTAGATAAACTAAGCAACCTCAGGATTACTAATTCCCTCAATAAGGAATTAAAACCCATCTTAACCAGTTACTTAACCTTCCACCTGGAAAAAGAGATCAAACCCTTCCAGATGTTTACTAATAAGTGTCAGTGATTATCAGAGTCAAATAAATGGAAAATTATTTACTGACACTATAATCACTGACAATATTAATTTAACTAATTTTTAGGAATATCTACACTAATACTTTCACTACTGGTCCCGTAGTCAATCTTTGCATTCTTTTTTAATCCTTCGATGTAAGATTCTACCTCACCTTTCATCTTCTGCTGCTTTAATCTCTCACTAAGCTGATCTTTAACTTCTACAAATGATTTTAAGCCAGGTTTATTATGTTCAAGTGTTTGAATAATATGGTAGCCAAAATCTGTTTCAATTCTTGGACTAATCTCATTTATTTCTTGACTAAACGCAGCATCTTCAAATGGCTTTACCATAGCCCCCCTTGGAAATGTTCCAAGGTCTCCACCTTTTTCTTTACTTGGACAATCAGAATTCTCTTTAGCAATTTTTGCAAAGTCAGCGCCTTTTTTAAGTAATTCCTTTCTTAATCCCTCAATCTTTTTTTTCTTTTTTCCCTTTGTTTCTTCATTATCTTTAGGATCTACTGTGATTAAGATATGCCGGGCATGAACTGTCTCTGGAGAATTAAACTCTTCCTTATTATTATTATAGTATTCTTCCATCTCTTTTTCAGAAGGGGGTGTTACTTTACTCATTACTTGACCTTCAATTAATTTATTCGCCTTTATATTTGAAGTTATGTCTTTACGCATCTTTTCCCTATCCATCCCTTTATTTTTTAATACATCCTCCAAAGTCATCCCTTTTGGCATTCTTTGTTCAATCTTTACAATTAATTCATCCACCTCTTTATCAGAAACTGCAATATTTTGTTTTTCGGCTTCTGTCGTAACTAATGTTTTAGTAACAAAATTTTCTATAACATCAGTTCTCATCTTTAGCTTAATTTTTTCCATTTGCTCCTGAGGAACTTGCCTGCCCATCATTTTTAATCTATCATTTATTTGAGAATCTACTTCACTATTAGTAAGCTTAACTTCATTTACTGTGACTGCTATATCGGATATATTTTTATTATTTGAAACTGTTTTATCTGTAATTTCTTTTTCTTGAACACTTTTCTCTTGAACACTTTTTTGAGGATTGTTAACCTGGGATGGATTTTCTACCGTTGCCATATCCTTTTTACAGCCACTGCCTACTATAATTGCTATAAGACCTATTGAAAAAAACTTTACGACCTTTTTTTTAGACGATTTCATTAAGCTCCCCTCCTTTAAATTAGGCTGCCTTCAGCAGCAATTTTTTGTTAGCTGCAGATTGTAAGCTACGACTAACATTTTTAAATTCCTAAACATTTAGGTAAAAACAAAAAATACTTTCTCAAGTGGATGAATATTATCATAGAAAAAAAATATTTTCTACTTATTTTTTGGATTTAAATTAGTTTGTTGCTTCATACGGAAGAGGAAGCAATTTTTTTAGGCGGTTCATTCGGCATCCTTCATTTACTAGTTTACACTTTTAGGGCGTATTCTTTAGAAAGCAAAAAAAATAAAAAACTTTTTAGACACGGATTAACACAGATTTACACGGATTAAAACCTTTTAATTAGCGTTAGTTAGATGTAATACTTAATGTTTATTAGGTTAATTATTTTAGTAGCGTTTTTAAAAAATCTGTGTAATTCCGTGTCT
>JAZDLJ010000279.1:0-4813 GCA_043802115.1 bacterium
CCCCTAACCTTAAGGCTGACTTAAATCTTAAAGTTAACCCCGTTAGATGTTCACTATCTAACGGGGTTAATACATCGGCTTTTACTCCCAATTTATATTCTGCCAAATTAAGTAAAAAAAGACAAAGAGCATCTTTTGGACTCAAGAGATTTGCCTTTTTATATTCTTGACAAGCCAACTCCCATTGATTATGCCGGTAAAATAAATCGCCTAACCAGCGATGAATCTGGAAGTTATCAATTGTAGTTTGAGTTAATAGTGAATAATTATTATCCGAACTATTTAAAATTTCCTCCCAAATCCTTTCTAATCTCATTTCGCTTTCTGAATGTAGCCTTATTGCCTCCCTTAAATAAGGGAGGGCCTGTATAATTTTTTTTTGTTGGAGATAGAAAAACCCAGCTACTTCAAAACCATCTTGCTTGAAACAGAGAGTGCTTCTTTTTAATGCCTCCTCTGCCTTTTGGTATTGGCCAAGACGAAAATAAAGCCAGCCTAAGTTAATGTGATACAAAGCAAGGGTTGGGTTAAGTTCTATTGCCTTTTGGTAATAGGATATCGCTTTTGTTTGGCCTCCTGGCCTCATCCGGCTATATCTTTCAGCGAGTGTAAAATAGTACTGGGCATTATTGGGATTTAAAGAAATCACCTTCTTTAAATTTTGGATGTCACTCAAAAGGTTCTCGGCTTTATTTGAACTTAGGGAGAGTTCGTAATACCTTTGCGCCAAATAGATCTTGGCAATATGATAGGATAAAATTATGGCAATGATTGATATAATTAAGGGGGTCGCTGACCTAAAACGGTTCATTCTCTAATCCAGGAACCTAAATCGTATGATGGCAAAGATGGCAGCAAGGCCATCCCGCCAGTTAATTTTTTTACCTTCAGAATAATCACGGCCACTATAAGATATGGGTACTTCGTAAATCCTATATTTCTTCTTCGCTAATTTTGCGGTGATCTCCGGCTCGACGCCGAAACGGTTGGATTTAATTTTTATATCCTTAATCACCTTTTGATGAAATACTTTATAACCTGTCTCCATATCTGTGAGATTAAGGTTGTTAAGTATATTAGAGATTAAGGTCAAGAATTTATTTCCTACAGAGTGCCAAAAGAATAAGACCCGATGTGGCCCACCTAAAAATCGGGAGCCATAAACACAATCAGCACGTCCATCTAAAATTGGCTCCAAAAGTTTGGGATATTCTTTAGGGTTGTATTCTAAATCTGCATCTTGGATAATAATTATATCGCCAGTACAATAACGAAAACCGGTTCTTAAAGCTGCGCCTTTGCCGAGGTTTTCTTTGTGAAAAAAGGCCTTGAGCTGGTTAATTCCAGGATTTCTTAGTCCAATAACTTTTAATTCATCAAGGTATTCTCTGCTTCCATCAGTAGAACCGTCATCAATAACAATGATTTCCTTAAGGATATCTATTTCTTCTACACGACGAATTATCTCTTTTAAAGTAGAGGCTTCATTATAAATCGGTATGACCACGGATAACTTCATTCTACGAAAAGGAGATTTTGGGTCAAGCCCATAATAACTATAAACAAAAAAGCATTGGCTGGGATATGGAGATTAAAGTCAACCAGGCTATGAAGCAAAATCGCTGCTATTGCAGTCAGGCCACTTAGGCCCATCCATCTTCGATATGAATCTTCTGTTTTAAACCAGGCTTTTACTAGCCGCCATAAAAAAGGGCCTATTCCTAAGATTAATATGGCAAAGCCGATAATGCCTGTCTCTGATAATAACTCAAGATAGTCATTATGGGCGTGGCTTGAGGGGCCGGGATAGACATAGCCGTAAGTTCCCAAACCCGTACCTAAAAGAGGGAAATCTTTTATTAAATCTACTGTGTCTTTGTACTGCTGTATGCGTCCCTTGTCTAAGGGTATCTCCAGATTCAATCCTCTAGATATTGCGCTGAATATCCCGACTAATAAGGCCAATCCTATAATCATGGCAAACAGGCGTAAAGAGGCCTTACGAAATCTTTCTATTACAAACATACTAGACATAAATATCAATGAGCTGACCAGGCCAAAGATTCCCATCCGCGAACGCGACAAGATAACAGCAAAGGAAATAATAGCGATAATAAAAATAAGCAAAAGGAGCTTAAAAAAACCACGTAAATTTTGCGTTTTTGCAATGTAAACAAATTCTTTTATCTGGAAGATTAAAAACCCAAAACAAAAAGGGATAATCATTTCCAAATATCCAGCAAGATGGTTTTTATTAACGTATGTTCCCGTAACCATAGCCTGGTATTGTGTTTTCTTAAGGAAAAGGATATGCTGATGCCCGCTTAGATATTCTAATAATCCGTAAGATGCCTCAAATAAACCCATAAAGATGATGATAAGGATAAAGCGGTGGATCTGGCTTTTGTTTTTTAGGTTATTAATGACCAGGAAAAAGGCTCCTGTATAAGCCGCTATCTTAAAAAACTCTAAGGCCGTAGCATACCGATAAACACTCAAACTTCGCCAAGGCAATACAAGATTATACCCGGGAATAGTCATTTTATAAAGAGAGTAAGTATTGGGGGTTAGAAAATTAAGCAGCTTTGGAGGAAGAGGACATAATTGAAATAGGATTAAGCTAAGAAAAAAAAATAAGCTTAGTTTTAGAGGGGTTTTAATAAGCTGTTTGCCTTTTAGGAGCCAAATTATCACCAAAAAAAAGATTACCAGCTCTAAAAGTGTAATTGATCCCAGCCCTACTGTGCCAAAGGCAAGTGGAGTAAAGACAATGAGAAAGATAAGGCCTGCTTCAATAAGCGAATGAGCTAACTTTTTAATCTTTTTTCCCCTGTGATCTTGTCATTTTGAGTATGGTAATATTTAGAATAGTGATAATAACCTTCTCTGCGGATATCCACATCATTTAAAACAACACCAATAATCTTGGACTTGGCAATAGTCAAAAGTTGTTTGGCCTTATTTATTGTCTCTAAAGTAGTCCGGTTGGCGCGAATAACCAAGATGACCCCATCCAGGCTGTTTGCCAAGATAGTAGAATCGGTAATTACTACTAGTGGCGGTGAATCAAAAATGATATGGTCAAATCTCTCTTTTAATTGCGAGACAAGTCCTTTTAAACTCTCTAAGCTTAAGAGTTCAGCGGGATTAGGCAAAAGAGTACCTGATGGGATAACACTTAGATTATTGATAGATGTCGTCTTAATAATGTCTTCTAGGCCTACGCTACCCTTAAGATAGTCGCTTAAACCCAAAGAGGATTTATCCATATTGAAGATAGTGCATAATTGAGGATGTCTTAGATCCGCATCTACAAGAACAACTTTACTACCTGTTTGGGTTAAGGTAATTCCCAGATTAACCGCGGTCAAGGTTTTGCCATCCCCAGGTACAGGACTGGTAACTAAAAAACTTTTTTGTAATTCACTACAGGAGAAAAGGAGACTCGTGCGGACAAGCCGGTAGGCCTCAGAGATATTTGAGTTAGGTTGATTCAATGTGATTTTATCCTTTTCGAATTCTTTTTCTCTTTTTATCCTTGGGATAGAGCCCAATAAGGGTAATCGGACAAATTTAGTAACATCAGTAGAGCTATTAATTGTAGCCACCAAATGCTCCCAAAAAAAGGAAAGCACTATTCCTAAACCCAGGCCTGCGATAAAGCCAAAGAGGATGTTTTGATTCTTTTTAGGCCTTATTGGCCTTTGGGGAACCTCGGCATAGTCAACAATCCGGATATTGGTATTACCTAATTTCTGAGAGATGTTTGTTTCTCCAGAACGTTTTAAAATAGCGTCGTACATTTCCCGATTAATCTCAACCTCGCGTTTTAAGATACGATATTGAATAACCCTTTGGTTCAATTCTAATGTATTTTTTATCTCTTCCTCTAATTTATTCTTTACTGCCTGCAGCTCGGAAAATAACTTAATCATCACAGGGTGTTTATCTTTATATCTTTGGGACTTCTCTGATAATTCTGTCTCTAATCTTACTTTTTCCTTTCTTAACATCTCGATTAAACCTGAGGCCTCTAAGGTATCAAGGTCAGGCAGCGAGACAAGTTGGTTCTCTTCCATATATTTCTGTAATGCTATTTCTGCATTTTCTAATTTTTCCTTCTGGGGATTCAGTTGCTCAGAAAGCCAGTTGTGGGCAAAGCGGGATGTGCCAAGTTGAAACTCTAGATTTTGTTCAATGTAACATTCTGCCCAGGTATTGGCAAGCTGGGTAATCTTTTTTGGATCTGTACCTTCGACAGTGATATTTACTAGTCGGGTTTTTGGAAGGGGTTCGATCTTAACTATTCGTAATAACATACTTGAAGCATCTTTTGTTTGGCTAAAATGAGGGTCTAAATTTAAATTTAATTTATCAAAAACTATTTTGGCCAATGACCTACTTTGGAGAATTTCATATTGGGTGGCATAGTAATTCTCTTCCCGGCCGCCGGAATCTATAAAATCAGTGGAGGAAAGAATTTTGGGAGGTTCTATCTCTATGAGGATCTGGGCCCTAACCTTGTAGACCCGCTGGGCAGTGAATGATTTAATAGCTGCTATGGTAGTAAAAATAATACAACAGCTGATAATAAACCACAGCCTTTTCTTTAATATATAAGTATAATCTTTTATAGAGAGTTGGTAATCTTCAGCAATATCCATAGACTAGACCTCTAAAAGAGGCTTTCGGGAACAATAATTATGTCTCCGGCCTTCAAGAAGACATCATTATCTTTATTCCCCTTTTTAATAATCTGAGAAATCTTTACCCGGATCGTCTTTTTTTTCCCGTCCTCTACTCTTATTATTCG